>JACQOY010000003.1 GCA_016207765.1 Deltaproteobacteria bacterium
GAATATAGTATCATAGTACTATATTTTGTCAACGATTTTTCTCTGTTTTCAGGGGAGATTGTAAAATTGTCTTAACTTTTCAGCGTCTTTTTTATCCTTGGTAGAACCGCTTTCCGACCATTGTCGTGCCTGTTCCGAGTATAGGCGAGGTTCCCGATGATATTTGTCACCTCGGCATTGCTGAAAAAATCGGTATTTTGGTTCTTTGACGACTTTTGCGGGTTGTATGCGGTCAATGATTCAAGCTGTTCTTTAAGTTTGGGATCAAACGGGTTTTCGAGCCGGCAGATTTCAGAAAAAGTTGCGTGGTATTTTTGGAAATAGAACCTTGTGGCCACGAACAACGAGTATGCATTTTTCAATTTGTTGCACAGACAGATCATTCATAAGACGTTCATTCCTTCAAAATCCCCTTTTTCTTCCAATAATCGCGAAGGGTGGTCCCCCCGATGAGAATCGTGTCGAGGTAGGTTCGGTTGGACGGGATCATCGGGATGACATGTCCGTGGCTTCGGTCATCATACGGATATTTCACATCGAGAACAAACGGCCCCTTGTGGGCCAGCATTTTTTTGATGGCGGGGACAACCTGGCTCGGCTTGGTGACGGTGGCCGACTTGATGCCGAAGGCATCGGCGATTTCGGCGAAATCGGCGTCGCCGATATAAGTGTGGCCGCGGACCGACTTGTAAAAACGGTCCTCCCATTGGGCCACCATCCCCAGGTATTTGTTGTTCAGGATGACGCACTTGACCGGAATTTTTTCCTGACGGAGGGTCTGCAGTTCCTGGATGTTCATCAGAAAACTCCCGTCGCCGTCGATATCGATGACGGTCCTCCGGGGATAGGCAACCTGCGCCCCCATTGCCGCCGGCAAACCAAAACCCATTGCCCCCAAACCGGAAGAGCAGAGCCAATTGCGGGGGGTATGAAAACCGTAAAACTGGGCGGTCCACATCTGATGCTGGCCCACGCCGACCGAGACGATGGCATCCTTTGGAGCCAGTTTGCCCAGCTGTTCAATAACAAACTGCGGGTTGATCACTTTGGATGATTTCTTGTAATGATGGGGGAATTCCTTTTTCCAACCGTCGATCTGCGTTTGCCATTCGGTGAAATCGCCGGTTTTGACGATGTCATTCCATTCGCGAAGCACATCTTTCACATTGGCCTGAATGGGAACATCAACCTTGATGTTCTTGTTCAATTCACCGGCATCGACGTCCACATGAATAAATTTCGCCCCTTTGCAGAATTCCGCCAGCTTGCCGGTCACCCGATCGTCAAAGCGGACCCCCAGTGCAATAACGAGGTCGGCCTTGTTCATGGCAATGTTGGCGTAGACAGCTCCATGCATGCCGAGCATCCGAAGGGAGAGGGGGTCATCCTCCGGATAACAACCAAGACCCATGACCGTTGTGGTGATGGGAATTTTCGTTTTTCGGACAAACTTTCTTAATTCCTCCGAGGCCTCGGCGGAGATGATTCCCCCGCCGGCGTAGATGATCGGTCTTTTGGCTTGGGCAATCATCTTGGCAGATTCGAGAATCGGCTTTTGCGGCGGCGCAATGTCGGGATTGTAGCCGGGCCGATGAATCCGTCGGTTGAAGTCGGGAATTGCCTCCTGCTGTTGAATATCCTTGGGAAAGTCGATGAGCACAGGCCCGGGCCGTCCGGTTTGGGCGATGTAGAATGCCTCGTTGATCACCGCCGGAATCATATTGATGTCTTTGACGAGATAGCTGTGTTTGACGCAGGGGAATGTGGCGCCGACAATATCGGTTTCCTGAAAGGCGTCCCCCCCCATCATCGTTGTTGCCACCTGACCGGTAATGGCAATAAGCGGAACCGAGTCCATCTTGGCGTCCATGATCCCCGTGATCAGGTTGGTGGCGCCTGGGCCTGAAGTGGCCAGACAGACGCCCGGCTTTCCGGTGGCCCGGGCATACCCGCAGGCGGCAAAGGCGCCCGCCTGTTCGTGCCGGGGGAGGACCATCCGGATTTTCTTGGAAAGGGTAAGGGCTTGGTGGATTTCCATGGAGGCCCCGCCGGGATAGCCGAAAATCACATCAACCCCCTCTTTTTCCAGCGATTTGATAATGATATCGCTCCCCTTCATTTTTTGGGCGACAGTTTCCATAAACCAGGTTGTTTACCTTGACAGGACTGGCTTTGACAAGGGCTTATTGTTTGTTTTATAGCTTGATAAAGCGAACCGACGGGCTTGTCCCGCGGTGAGCGCGGGGTTCACGAAGTTGCCCCTCTTTGGGGTGGGGCCATTTGAGGCCCGAAATA
>JACQOY010000209.1 GCA_016207765.1 Deltaproteobacteria bacterium
CAGGGCCGGTGCCGCCGGCAAGGACGGCATGGCCGAAATTGAATTTCAGATTCCCCAGGGGGGAACCTACCGCTTTGTCACCTTCGGTACAGATGAAAAAGGAAACAAGATTCAGTCGGCGGTGGTGGTGTTTGCGTCGGGAGAAGGATACATTCCCTGGCGGATCGACCGGCCCGAACAGTTGGAACTGGTTCCGGACAAAGATTCGTATAAAATCGGCGAAACGGCCAAAATTCTCGTCAAATCGCTGGTTCCCGCCACAAAGGCGCTCATGACCCTGGAGCGCGGGAGAGTGCTGGAATACAAAATAATCGAACTGGGCGATTCCAACGCCTCTGCCATTGATATTCCGATCACGGAGGGGACAATACCGAATCTTTATTTAAGCGTTGTGGCCCATGTGGGAAGAAACGACAAACAACCCCCTCTCCTCTTCTACGGTCAAACCGAGATCCGGGTTGAGCCGGAACGGAAACGGATGGAGGTAACCATCACGCCGGATCGGGCGGGAGACGGCAAAAGTCCCCCCATCTATCGTCCGGGGGATGAAGTCACGGTAACCCTTCAGACGAAAAACGCTTTAGGAAAACCCGAAAAGGCCCATGTGATGGTGACGGTAGCCGATGAATCGGTCTTTCGTCTTCTGAATTATCAGCTCCCCGATCTGGTCAAAAAATTCTATTTTCGCCGTTCCGACAATGTCATCACCTCGTCGTCTCTGTTGTCGCTAAAGGCGGGGGACGGCGGCAAAGGGGACAAAAAAAGGCGCGTCTTCAAGGACACCGCTCATTTCGAGGGGCATGTCACCACGGACTTAAACGGCCGGGCCGAATTCCGTTTCAAACTCCCCGACGACCTGACGACATGGGTGATCGAGGCGCTGGCGATTTCGGAATCGAAGACCCTTGCCGAATTTGAACAAGAGGTGAACGAAGAAAAGGGGGCTGAAAGCCAGAAGGCGCTCGACACAAACCTCGCGCTGACCGACAACACCTTTGTCGGCGGCGCGCGGGCCTCCATCATGACCACCCTTCCGCTTTTGATCCGCCCCGCCCTCCCCCGCTTTGCCGTTTGGGGAGATCAGGTCAAGGCCCGCGTGATTGCAACCAACCGCAATCCGGAACCGGCTGAGGGAACACTGAAAATCACTCTGGCCGGCAATGCCGTCTTCAAAGACGGAAAGACCGGGCTTATGATGCCCATTTCGGTCGCCGCCTCGGGCGAATCTCCCTACCCGGTGGAATTCATCGTCAGCGGAGGTCCCGGATCGATCGTCTTTTCGGCTGAGGCGCTGGATAAGAAGGGAGAGGTCCTCGATAGTTTCGAAATTACCCTTCCGACACAAGATCGCTACGCACCGGAGGTGGTCGCCACTTCCGGTCAGGTTGCCACGGACGAGGCGCTGGAAAAGATCGACATCCCGCCGTCGATAATCCCGGACAAAGGAGGATTATCGGTCGCCTTCAAGGCCTCGCTCGGGACCGCGATCACGGCACCACTCAAAGAGTTGATTGATTTTCCCTACAACTGCTCGGAGCAGAAATCGGCCACCCTCATCGCCCTTCTGATGGCACATCACTTCACCAAAACCTATGGTGAGAAATATTTCGACACCTTGGCGCCGATTCCTCCAAGCGAAATGAAAAAATTATCCGGGCTGTCGGACAAGCTGGGCTGGCTGGAGGAAAAAATCAACAACCTGATGGGGGAACTGCACGCCAAATTCATGACCTACAGCCTCGGGATCAAATACTGGCCCGAGGACATGATTCCCGCCTATTTTCCCAGCGTCCAGACCCTCTGGGCCTATACACTGGCGAAGGAGATGGGATTCTCACCGGATGAAAAGGACGTGATCAATCTGACAAAATACATCGCCGATGAACTGCAGAAGAATACAAACTTGAGCAACGACGCCAGGGCCTATGGCCTCTGGGGCCTTTCGCTCAATTATGCCTGGGACCAGGCCACGGCTGACAGCCTGATCGGGCGTGTCAAGGATCTCTCGATCACGGGGCTTTCGTATCTGCTGATGGGACTGGCCAATCAACCCGCGACAGGCGACACGCCGGCGCAGACCGCCGCCATTACGGACCGGATCCGGAGCCTGGCCGAGCATGCACCGCGGCACATCAGCTGGCCGCGATCGGCTTTCTTCTGGTCGAGCAGTCAAAAGAACACCGCCATGGCGGCGCTGGCCCTTTTGAGCGACAATCCCGCCGATCCGTTCATTCCCAAGGCGCTCTCCTACCTGCTGAACCGCAAGAAAACGCGGGAGTTCACGGTGACACAGGACAACCTTTATCTGACTTACCTCGCTTATCAGTATTCCCGGATCCGCGAGGAGGAAAAGACCGACTTCAAGGCCCTTCTGACTTTTGGGGGGCAGACGGTAACGGATAAAAAATTCGACAAAGAGAACCTTTTGGATGTCCATTCGGCCGAAATGAAAATGGCCGACATCAAAAAATTGCCTATGCCGGCTGATCTGATCGTGTCCAGGAAGGGAGATGGGACGCTCTATTATGATCTTCTTCTCAAATATTACCTCCCGCCGGATGAGACGCCGACGCGCGAGGAGGGGCTGATCATCTCGCGCGAATATTTTGCGCCAGACGACGTGGAAGAAAAACACCCATTGACCGAATTCAAAGTCGGAGAAACCTACAAGGGACATATCACAGTCATGGCGCCGCAAGATCTGGCTTATGTTGTGGTGCAAGACCTCCTCCCGGGTGGTTTTGAGCCGATCGATATGACGCTTGCCACCTCGTCCCAGGCGGACCAGATCGAGAGCCGGTCCCACCCCGACTATGATGAACAGCGGGGATATATCTTTCCCTACGACGATGTGGAGGTTGTGACGGACTACGGGATGGATTACGGTTTTTCGCACCAAGAGGTGCGGGATGACCTGATTCTTTGGTCCGACGCGGTTCTTCCCGCCGGCACCTACCACATCCGCTACCCCGTCCGGGCCACGACGGCCGGGACATATCTCATGCCGGGAGCGGATGCGTTTGAATTCTACGAGCCGGAGATTTTCGGCCGGAGCCGCGCGAGGGTGGTGACAATCAGATAAAACGGCACAGTGCCGTAACCAGCGCCGGGATGGTATTATGTTCCGGCATCAGATCAACTTTGATGCCGTGGTTTTCGCAACTCTTTTGGGTTGTCGGCCCGATGCAGGCCACCTTGATACCGTACAAATAATTGGCCGCCTTCTTTGCGCCCACCAGGCGGACAAAATTATCCACCGATGAAGAGCTTAAAAAAGTGATCCAATCGGGTTTGGGGGATCGAAAGACTTGATCCAATTCATCGGGCTTGACCTCGGGCATGACATTCCGGTAGGCCTCCACCACCTCCACTTCACACTTCATCTGCACAAGTTCCTCCACCAGATGCTCCCGTCCCTCGCGGGCACGGGGGATCAGAACTTTTTTGCCCCGGATACCGGCCTTTTTAAAAGCAGAAACCATTCCCTCCTGCCGAAACTCCTCCGGAATCAAATCAACCCAGAGCCCCAGGGATTCCAGACGATGGGCCGTCGAGGGCCCGATCACGCCGATTTTCAAATGAGCCAGATCTCTCAAGTCTTTTCGCACCCCGCCACTTGGTAACTTGCGGAAACGCTCCCAGAAAAAATCAACCGCATTCACGCTCGTAAACAAAAGCCAGTCAAAATCTTTTATTTTTTGAATCGATTCATCAAGCGGGGCAAAACTTTCGGGAGGTTGAATATCAATCGTCGCCAGCTCGATGACAGATCCCCCCCGCTCCCTTAAAAGATCGGAAAATTCAGAGGCTTGGGCCTTAAATCGCGTAACAATTATCCTCTTTCCAAACAAAGGCTTATTCTCAAACCATTTAAGTTTTTCTCGAAATAGAACCACCGAACCAACCACCACCAGAGAGGGGGGGGTGACCTTTTCCATTTCCGCCCGATCGGCAAGGGTGGCAACGGTCGCCATGACCGTTTTTTGTTCGGGAAGGGTCCCCCAACTGATGATCGCCGCCGGGGTATCGGGCGATTTTCCGTAGGCAATCAGTTTTTGCAGATTTTCCCTTAATGTCGCCACCCCCATGAAAAAAACAACCGTTTCCATTTTAGCCAGGGCATCCCAGGGAACAATTCGGTCTTCTTCGTCATCTTCCCCCCGAGACGGATCCTGATGCCCGGTGACAAAGGCCACATCGGATGCGATTAAACGGTGGGTCAAGGGAATGCCGGCATAAGCCGGAACGGCTATCGCGGCAGTGATGCCGGGAACAATTTCAAACTTTATTCCGGCCCTGGAGATGGCCAACGCCTCTTCCCCTCCCCGCCCAAAGATAAAAGGATCACCCCCTTTAAGCCGAACCACTGTCTCCCCTTTTTTTGCCCTGGCGATCAGCTCTTTTTCTATTTCTTCCTGTGGAAGGGACTTTTCGGAACCTCGTCCCTTGTCAGTCTGTCGTCCGGTTCCTTGCTTGCCCACGTAAATCTTTTGGGCGGATGGTTTGGCCATTTTAAGCAGTTCGCGATTGGCCAGATGATCATAAAAAATCACATCGGCCAAGCCGAGCACCCTCGCCCCTTTAAGGGTGATAAGTTCCGGGTCTCCCGGCCCGGCGCCAACAAGGTAGATTATCCCGGATTTATTATTCATGAAAATGTTACGTATCTCCCCCCCGGCAGACTCCTGATTCTCCCCTCCAGTTCGAGCTTGGTCAATAGAACCGTTACTCGTTCGGCCGGCAGTCCTGTCCTTTCCACCATATCGTCGGGCGTTGCGGGAATCTCCAGACAAACACGACAGATCGATGCCTCTTCGGGATCCTCCTTAAGTGAAGCCTCGTGGGGCGAAGCCTCTCCTGCCGGAGAAGCATATTTCCAGTCGTCGAGAATCTCCCTTCCCGATCCGACCAGTCTGGCCCCCTGCTGGATCAACCGATTCGATCCCTTGGCCGATGGGGTCATGACCGAACCGGGAACGGCATAAACGTCGCGGTTTTGGTCCAAGGCATATTGCGCCGTAATGAGAGATCCGCTCTTCTCCCCCGCCTCCACGACCAGAACACCCCGCGAAATTCCGGAAATAATCCGGTTCCTGCGGGGAAAAAATTCCGGCCTCGGTTGTTCATCACAGGCAAACTCCGTGACAAAGGCCCCGTTTTCCAAAACGGCATCCACGTAACGGGCGTTTTCCTGCGGGTAAACAATATTCAACCCACAACCCAAAACCGCCACGGTTTTTCCCTTCGAGTCCAATGCCGTCTCATGAGCTGTGATATCGATCCCCCTCGCAAAACCGCTGACGACACCAACCCCGGCGCGCACAACCTCCCTTACAATACGGCGACAAACCGTGACGCCATACTCGGATGAGTCACGTGAACCGACCACCCCAAGCCAGTCAATTTCATTGAAATTCGTCAGATTTCCCCGAACATACAAATAAGGGGGAAAACCGGCGGTTTGTTTTAAACGAAAAGGATATTCGGGGGAGAGATAAGGGATCACACGCGCACCAAGGGACATTGTCCCAATCCGCTCAACTTTTTGTAACTCTTTTTCCGCAGGCCCAAGGTCCTTTCCATCCCTCACGATCGCCTCGGCAATTTGGGGTCTGATCCCTTCCACCTGCGTCAATTCCTTGATACCGGCCCTTAAAACGCCGCGCGGCGACCCAAAAAAATCGACAAGGCGGCAAAAAGTGGCGGGGCCCACTCCATTAATACGGTTTAAGGTAATCCAGTAAGGGAGATCGTTTGAATTCACGACGGGAACGCACACCTGCGTTGATCAGACCGGCGAATCGGATGAGGCCGCACCCGAAGCCGGCGTTTCTTCGCCATCGACACGCTCTTTGAGTTCTTTTCCAACCTTGAAGAAGGGGAGTTTTTTGGGTTTGACCTCGATCGATTCTCCGGTGCGCGGATTGCGTCCCTTGTAAGAACCATATTCCCGGCAGACAAAACTGCCAAACCCCCGGATTTCGATTCTGCCGCCTTTTGCCAGCGTTTCGGTCATCGAATCAAAAATCATGTTCACCACATCCTCGGCCCTTTTACGCGGCAATTTTGTCTTTTCAGCAATGACATCGACAAGCTCTGACTTGTTCATAAC
>JACQOY010000208.1 GCA_016207765.1 Deltaproteobacteria bacterium
CTATCAGCGTCCCTTCATCCATTATTTTTTCCAATGGAGAGACAGCATCGCGGGTATCGCTGATCAGCATTCTTCGAAACGCCCTGGCCAGAAAGGTGGAGGCGCGTTTGGTTTCGGGTGTGCGGTTGCGTTCTTGCACCGAATGGAGGGTGGTGTTTGCGAGTTTCCGCAGTTCATCCAGCCGCTCTTTGAAGGCTCTGTCCATGGGACGGACTGAATCGTTGAGTCTTCCCTCAAGGGCCTCGCCGATTTCGTGATCAAGCGCCGCTCTCACAAAGGCCCAATAGAGGCGATGGGTCAGACGAGCCGCCTCGATGAAATCGCCCCGATTCTGTGCCTCCCCGATTTGCGTTGGGAGGGTTCTGTCCAGTTGCAAGGCCAAGTCCATTGACTCCGGCCCGATATTGTCTTGTGCTGTTCCTGCAACTATTTTCCCGAGTTCTTCAGCGGGATAACGCCTTTCACCCGTTATTTGGGGGGCACTAGTCTCTGCAGTTTCGGGGGTGCCGACTTGCCGCGATGCGTCAATATATCTTAAACTTAATGGATCAATCATAATTTAAAATTTGCTAAATTTCATAATGAATTCAACAACTAGGACTTCATCGATAAGCCATTTTTACCAGAATATAATCTCCATACCTAAATTATTGCCTTCTTGTAAAGCCCTTTTTCGTCATTTTTTAAACGAACGGATAGACTTATGACAAAAATGTGACGATTATCTGTTTTCTGTTGGTCCCAACCGTAGTGAACTACAGATCACAGGGACAACCCCTCTTTATGGGGTTGGAAGGAAAGATTTTAAAAAATTACCTATCCGTGCTACACAGGGTCGAAAAACCTCCAATCTCATGCCCAAACTCAAAACCAAAACCGTCTATGCCTGTCAATCCTGCGGTCATCAGTCCCCCAAATGGCTTGGAAAATGCCCTGACTGCAACCAGTGGAATTCTTTTGTCGAGGAAACATTCACCAAACCGGGGGGCTCCGAACGGGGGGATTTTTTCACCCTCACCACCGAAACGCCGGTGGCTCTGCCCGAAATTTCCTTCGAAAACAAGAAGAGGCTTCTTTCAACCATTGGCGAATTCGATCGTGTCCTTGGCGGCGGTGTTGTCCCCGGCTCACTTGTCTTGATCGGCGGCGATCCCGGCATCGGCAAATCAACCCTTGTCCTTCAGGCGCTTGATCGGCTGGTTAAAAATGGTGTGAGTGTTCTCTACGCCACCGGCGAAGAATCCAAAGAACAGATCAAGATTCGCGCCGACCGGCTGGGCATTTCCTCGCGTGTGATGGTCATTGCCGAAAACTCGCTCGACCGGATTATCGAACAGGTCAAAAAATTAAACCCCCAAATCCTTGTCGTTGATTCCATTCAAACCGTTTACCTCGATGAACTCGAATCGGCCCCCGGTTCGGTCTCGCAGGTTCGCGAGTCGGCCGGGAAACTCCTTTTTCTTTCAAAATCCAGCGGCATCTCAACCATCCTTGTCGGTCATGTGACCAAGGAGGGGGCTCTGGCGGGCCCAAGGATTCTGGAACACATGGTCGATTGCGTCCTCTATTTTGAAGGGGATGCGCATCAACATTACCGGATTTTACGGACGATCAAAAACCGCTACGGTTCCACCAATGAGATCGGTGTTTTTGAAATGACGCAAGCGGGGCTGATGGAGGTTGAAAATCCGTCGAGTCTTTTTCTCTCCAATACGGCGGAAAAAGTTGCCGGTTCAGCCGTTACCGCATCGCTCGAAGGTCTACGCCCGCTGTTGGTCGAAATTCAGGCGCTGGTTTCCGGATCGGTTCTTCCCAATCCCCGCCGGACGACATTGGGGGTTGATCCGGGACGGGTGGCGATTCTCATTGCCGTCCTCGAAAAAGTGGTCGGCTTGAATCTCTACGGACAGGATATATATGTCAGCGCCGCCGGCGGCTTTAAGGTGGTGGAACCGGCGGCCGATCTGGCCATTTTGGCGGCGCTGGTCTCCAGTTTTAAAAACCGCCCGTTTCCGAAAGAGACGCTGGTTATCGGCGAGGTGGGTCTTTGCGGCGAGGTGCGAGGCGTTCATGGGACCGAGATCCGCCTGAAGGAGGCCGAAAAGATGGGGTTTAAACGTTGTATCCTGCCGAAAATGAAGAAGATTTCCGGCATCCCTTCCCAAATGGAAATTGTCTCAGTACAATCCCCCGATGAGGCGCTGGCGGCGCTGTTTTAAAGGGAAAAGGGGGGAATAACAGTTTTTGCTTGAGGCCTTTGAATCGGTTATGGTAGGTGAGTCCGCTCCGTTTGAAAGGCACTTTGCTGTGTAATTCCGCAAGGGCAAGGTGAGTGAGTTACATGCGACTATTGGTGTTTCGTCGCAGGACGAAACATACAAAATTATGAAGGAAAAAATTCATCCCGAATATCACGATATCAAGGTTGTCTGTTCCTGCGGTAACATCATCGAGACCGCCTCGACCGCAAAACAGATCCATGTGGAAATCTGCTCGGCCTGCCACCCCTTTTTCACCGGCAAGCAGAAACTCATCGATACCGCCGGGCGGGTGGAACGGTTCCAGAAAAAGTATGCGCAACGCGAGGAAATTCTCAAAAAAGCCAAACAGAAGGGGCCGCGGACGATTACCATCAATTAGGTTTTTCAAGGTTGCAGGTCGTCCCCATTGGTGTGGGTTGAAGGATCTGTAACCACAAAATCCCCCCGCAATGCGGGGGGATTTTTTTTTGAAGAACTCCTCCCCTTTGTAAGGGGAGGTTGGGTGGGGTAGAGCAATAAGTCTGTCAATCATGTTCTCTACCTCCCCCCGCCCCTCCTTACAAAGGAGGGGAGTGACCTTATGTTCACCAAACTCGACGAAGTCGAAAAGAAATATAAGGCCCTGCACGACCGGATGGCCGACCCTGCGCTTCATGCCAACCCGGTCGAGCTTCGGAAGCTGGCCCGGGAAGAGGCCTCTTTGAGCCTGGTCATCGAAACCTACCGGACCTACAAACAGAAAAAAAAGGAGTTGGAGGAAAACAAAAAAATTCTCGCCGAGGAAAAAGACTTGGGATTAAAGGAAATGGCCCGGGAAGAGATCGAAAGGCTCGAACCGGAGCTCGCCAGCCTGACGGAGGAACTCAAGGTTCATCTTTTGCCAAAGGACATAAACGACGAAAAAAACATCTTCCTCGAAATCCGCGCCGGCACGGGGGGGGAAGAGGCGGGACTCTTTGTCTCCGATCTGTTCCGGATGTACAACCGATATGCGGAACGTAGGAGATGGCAAGTGGAGATTGTGTCGTCAAGCCCGACGGGGCTCGGCGGCTTCAAGGAAATGATTGCGATGATTTCGGGAGACCGTGTCTATTCCTACCTAAAACACGAAAGCGGGGCCCATCGTGTTCAACGGGTTCCCAAAACAGAGGCCCAAGGGCGTATTCATACCTCGGCGGTGACGGTTGCGGTGATGCCCGAGGTGGAGGATGTGGAGGTAAATGTCGAGGACAAGGATCTTCGGATCGATGTTTTCCGCTCGGGGGGGCACGGTGGGCAGAGCGTGAATACGACCGACTCCGCCGTACGGATCACGCATATTCCCTCCGGCCTCGTCGTGGTTTGCCAGGACGAAAAATCACAGCACAA
>JACQOY010000218.1 GCA_016207765.1 Deltaproteobacteria bacterium
CCGCAGAGCCGGTGATTCCGCCGCCGATAATCAGCAGATCAAACTCCTCGCCCCGAAGACGGTCAAGGGCCATCCGGCGCGTTCTAAAGGAAAATTCTTCGGTAGGCATACGCAGACACCCAAAACTGAATTGTCACAGTTTTAGTGAAATTATCCTTGAGAAGCAAGGATTTGTTCTTTAATATGCCTGCGGTGGATATCCTTCAAATCAAAAAAAATCTGAAGACATCACGGTTCGGACAAGCGATTCACTTCGAACCATCCATCGATTCCACAAACAACTGGGCGCTCAGCGGCATTGACTTCGGGGCCAAGTGCGGGGAGGTATTCCTGACCGACTTCCAGACAAGGGGGCATGGGCGGCAGGATCGCGTTTGGGAATCGACCAAGGGGAAAAATATCCTGATGTCCTTGATCGATGAGGCCCCCAGGGATTCCGGCAAAATTTTTCAACTGACACTGGTAGCCGGTGTCGCCTTTCAGGAGGCGCTCGCCTCCCTTTTTCCTTCCCTCGATATTCAACTCAAGTGGCCCAACGACCTTCTGGTTTACCCTGAGCGAGAGAAGCAAGTCGAACGGGTAAAGGGAAAAAAACTGGCCGGGATCCTCTGCGAAAAACATTCTTCACGCCCCACGGCGGTTATCGGGGTGGGAATCAATGTCAATTCAACGGAGAAGGATTTTTCCGAACCGGTCGGCGGGTTGGCCGCCTCTCTCACCCTGCAAATTGGATCACCAGTCAACCGCGAAGAGGTCATTTCCGCCTGTCTCAACGCCTATGAAAAATGGCGGAAGGAATACGACCGATTCGGATTGAACCCCATACGCACGGCCTGGCTTGAAAAAACCGATATGATGGGAAAAAAGGTCCGCGTGATTGAGGGGGAAAAAATTGTTGAAGGGACCGTCAACGATCTGGACAAAGACGGGTTTCTCGTGGTGGACGGCAAAAAGGTTATTTCGGGCGACGTGATTATCTTGTAGGGGCGGCCCCTACAGAAGGAATTGTCATGCTCCTCGCAATCGACATCGGCAACACCAATACGGTCATCGGCCTCTACGAGGGGAATGCTCTCGAACATCATTGGCGTCTCGAAACCAAAAAAGAACGCACCGGCGATGAATGGGGCGTTTATCTGCGCGAACTTTTTCGCCACGAAAAAAGCGACATCGGCGAGGTTGAGAGCGTTATCATCTCCAGCGTCGTTCCCCCCATGGAACGCCCCTTAAACGACATGTGCCGGCGCTATCTGAAAACAGCCCCCCTCTACGTCACGCCCAACATCAAACTAAACATCAAGATTGTCATCGACAACCCGGATGAACTCGGGGCCGACCGCATCGTCAATTCGGTGGCGGCCTACGACAAATACAAAACCGACCTGATCGTGGTCGATTTCGGGACCGCCACGACGTTCGATTTTATTTCAAAAAAGGGGGAATATCGCGGCGGCATGATCCTTCCCGGTATCGGCATCTCTCTTGAAGCTCTGCTCGGCCGTGCCTCAAAACTCCCCCCCATCGAAATCGCCAAACCGAAACATTTGATCGGGACAAACACAGTGGAGAGCATGCAATCGGGAATATACTATGGTTATGTGGGGATGATCGATTCGGTGGTCGAACGGATCGAAAAGGATATCGGGAAAAAAACCATGGTGGTGGCCACTGGCGGCCTTGCCTCGCTCATTGCCGCCGATTCGAAAAAAATCACCGAGACGGATGAACTGCTGACCCTCGAAGGGCTTAAACTGATTCACGAGTGGAACAAATAACTTGACCTCTGCCGTAAATCGAGGGGCCGTATCTTTGTCAATCGCCCGGTTGACATATGATTTTTTTTAATTTATAAAACATATTAGATATGCATCATAGAACATCAATGAACATACCTGAGGACTTGCTCAAAGAGGCTGTGAGGGCCAGCGGGGCTACCACCAGGACAATGGCGGTTGTGATGGGCTTGGAGGAGTTGATCCGTAAAAAGAGGCTTGAAAAGCTGTTGCAACTCAAGGGGTTGGGAGCGTTAAGGCTTTCACAAAAAAAACTCGCCGCATCGCGTCGCCGATGATGACCCTTGTCGATACTTCGGTCTGGATTGAATTTTTCAAGCCGCGCCCGGTTGTCGATCTGAATCCCCTTGAACTTCTTATCGAGGAACGTAACGTCGTTACCTGCCATCCCGTCAAGGCGGAGATCCTGTCCGGGGAAATGTCCACCTCCACACGGGAGGTGGTCACCGGCGCGCTGGAATCGATGATTTCAGTCGATCCAGACTGGAATGCCCCCGCTACATGGAAAAACATTGTTTCTCTCGCTACCAAAGCGCGACAAAAAGGAATCGGCGTTCCGGGTCTTGTGGACCGCATGATTTTGATGGCGGCAGTGGAATCCGGCGCCATCCTCTGGACATTGGATAAAAAACTGAAAAAGTTTGCCCTGATTTTCGGCGTAGCCCTTATGACTTAAGCATCCTCAAGCGCCAGTCGCCTTTTACCTCAACCGGGATATTCCCAAGACTCTCCCTCACCCCCGCATGCACCACTTCCCCCCGCCAGATATTCAACCCCCGCCCCAGTTCCGGAATTTTTTCCACCGCCTCGTCGATCCCCATCTCCGCCAGTTTTAAAATATAGGGAAGGGTCACATTGGTCAAACCTACGGTTGAAGTCTGCGGGACACAGCCGGGAATATTGGTGACACCGTAATGGAGAACGCCGTAGACTTCATAAACCGGTTTCATGTGCGTTGTGGGGCGGGTCGTTTCCACGCATCCCCCCTGGTCGACCGAAACATCGACGATCACCGAGCCGGGCTTCATCATTTTCACCATTTTTCCGGTTATCAGTTTTGGGGCTTTCGCGCCGGGGATCAAAACCGCGCCGACGAGGAGATCGGTCTCGGCGATTTTCTCTTCGAGTGTTTTTGGGTGGGAAACCAGCGTGGTCACCCTTCCCCGGTAGAGCTCTTCGTAATGGGCCAGACGTTCCACCGATCGGTCGATCACATAAACCTTCGCCCCCATCCCCACAGCAACCTGCGTTGCCTGCGAGCCGACAATCCCGCCGCCTAAAATGGTTACCACGGCCGGTTCCACCCCGGTCACTCCTCCCAGAAGTTTTCCCTTCCCCCCCTCGTCTTTTCGCAGGTAATGCGCCCCAATCTGGACCGAAAGCCTTCCCGCCACCTCGCTCATCGGTTTTAAAAGGGGAAGACTCCCGTCTTCCATCTGGACCGTCTCGTATCCGATGGCGGTTATCTTCTTTTTGATGAGAAGGCGGGCCGTTTGGGGGATAGCCGCCAGATGCAGATAGGTAAAAAGGGCCTGCCCTTCACGAAAATAATTGATTTCAAGAGGGGTCGGCTCTTTGACCTTCACCACCAGTTCACTTTTTTTCAAGACCTGTTGAAGAGATGAAACAATCGCCGCCCCTTCGGTTGCATATTCCCGATCGGTGAAACCGCTCCCCAATCCCGCCCCCTTTTGCACCAGAACCCGGTGCCCGGCAGATACAAGCGTCCGCGCCCCGCCCGGTGTCAGCGCCACACGGTATTCACGCTCTTTGGATTCTTTGGGAACTCCGATGATCACGCTTTAAGGATTCTATCGCAAAAAATAGACAAGACCCACTAAAATTGTGAAGCCGAAACGGTAGTAGACAAAAATGCGGTAGTTGTGGGTTTGAACATACTTGAGCAGGTATTTGATGCTCAAAAAACCGACGACGGCGGAGACGGCTATCCCGGTCCATTCAACGCCGCCGGCGCCGTTTTCAAAAAGATGCTTCATCTTGAAAACGCAGGCCCCCAGCGTGATCGGCATGGCCAGAAGGAAGGAAAAAAAAGCGGCGGTCGAACGGGAAAAACCGCAAAAAAGACCGGCGGTGATGGTGATTCCGGAACGGGAAACCCCCGGCACGAGCGCCAGCGCCTGCGAAAAACCGACGATCAACGCGTCCCGCCAGGTGATTTTTTTCAAAACCTTTCCGTCGCGCATCCTCGAGTCGGCATAAAGGAGGATGAGCCCGAGAAGGGACATGTTTACGGCAATGAGCAACGGATGGCGCAGGGCCGTCTCCGCCAGCTCGTCCAGAAAAAAGCCGATAACAGCGCCGGGAATGGTGGCCGCCACCAGATACAAAAAAAGCCGTCGATAATCGGCGTCGGAGAGTTTCTTGGCCTCGCTGTGCTCGACGGAAACTTCCCTGAGCGCCCCTTTCCTTTGACCAAAAAAAGCGCGCAAAAAACCGGCGGAAATTCCCAGCCAGTCGCGCCAAAAATAGGAAAAGATGGCCAAAAGGGTGCCGAAATGAAGGGCCACATCAAACGTAAGCCCGGGATCTGAAAATTTGAAGAACCACGGGGTGATCACCAAATGCGCCGAGCTGGAGATGGGGAGAAATTCGCCAAGTCCCTGGACGACACCCAAAAGAATCGACTGCCCGTAAGTCATAATCAATCAATGTCAAGCAAAGAGAGTCCCTTTGTCTTCGCAATTTTCGCAAGCCGCCC
>JACQOY010000216.1 GCA_016207765.1 Deltaproteobacteria bacterium
AACTCCCCCCCGCCCCCTCTTAACATTAAGAGGGGGGGTTCCACCAACACCTGGTTACCATCGCTCAATCCGTCCTCGCAACCACTCCGGCGTACATTTCGGCCCCGGATTCCTTTCTTCCGATTTTCATGATCGACTTGACCTCAAACATCGCAATCGTCGGCAGGACCCGGCAGAAAATCAAAAAGAAGGTAAAGAAAAATCCAAAACTCCCCAGCGTGATTCCCCAGTCGTAGCGCGTGGGAAAGTAGGAGTCCCAGCTGGAGGGGAGAAAATCGCGATGCAACGAAGTCACGATGATGGTGAACCGCTCAAACCACATGCCGATGTTGATGAGCAGGGAACAGACGAACATGACCGGGACCGAGCGGCGCCATTTTTTCACCCAGAAAACCTGTGGGACCAGCACATTGCAACTCATCATGATCCAGTAGGCCCACGCAAACGGCCCGCTCAGGCGATTTAAAAAAATAAACCGTTCGTTCGGGCTTCCCGAATACCAGGCGATGAAAAGTTCCATCAGATAGGCATAGCCGACCATCATCCCGGTCAGAAGCATGATCTTGGTCATGTTCTCCAGATGATAGAGCGAGATGTATTTTTTGAGGTTGAAGACCTCCCGTGCGATGATCAAGAGCGTGACCACCATGGCAAAGCCCGAAAAAATGGCGCCCGCGACGAAGTAGGGGGGGAAGATGGTTGTGTGCCACCCCGGCAGAATGGAGACGGCGAAGTCGAAACTGACGATGGAGTGCACCGAAAGGACCAGCGGAGTGGAAAGGGCCGCCAAAAGAAGGTAGGCCATTTCGTAGTGGTTCCAATGACGGGCCGATCCGCGCCATCCCATGGACAAAACGGTGTAAATGAATTTGCGCACCCTGTTTTTGCACCGGTCGCGAACGGAGGCCAGGTCGGGCACCAGCCCCGTATACCAGAAGAGAAGCGAGATGGTGAAATAAGTGGAAACCGCAAATACGTCCCACAAAAGGGGCGAGCGGAAATTGACCCACAAGAGGCGCTGGTTGGGGTAGGGAAAAAGCCAGAAGGCGTACCATTGGCGCCCCACATGCAGAAGCGGGAAAATGCCGGCGGTCATCACGGCGAAAATGGTCATCGCCTCGGCCGAGCGGTTGATCGCCGTCCGCCACTTCTGCCTGAACAGATAAAGGATGGCGGAAATAAGGGTCCCGGCATGCCCGATACCGATCCAGAAGACGAAGTTGGTGATGTCGAAGGCCCCCCAGCCGACCGGCTGGTTCAAACCGGTGACGCCGATCCCCTTGCCGATCAGGCCGGTGACCATCATCGCCCCAACGGAGAGGGCTGACAGGGCAATCGCCAGACAGATGTACCATTTCCTGGAGGGGAACGATTCCAGCGGGCGGCAGACATCCCTGTTTACATCCGCCAGAACCAAATCCGGAGCCACGAGAGGTTCTTTGATTATTTTATCGCCTTTTATTTCCATTACGTATTCCTTATTTTTGCCAAATAAGTCACCTGGGGGCCTACGTTCAAATCTTCCAGCACATGATAGCCCCGAGGCGATTTTTTGAGTTTCGAGACAAGGCTCGTCGGATCGTTCAAGTCACCGAACACAATCGCAGACGCGGGGCAGGTCTGCTGACAGGCGGTCAGCACCTCCCCATCGCTTACCTTGCGCCCCTCGTCCTTCGCCTTGTCCTTTGCGCTTCGGATCCGTTGCATGCAGAAATTGCATTTTTCCATCACCCCCCGGCTTCTCACCGTGACATCGGGATTGAGCAGAAGATCGAGAGGCTGGGGAAGTTCTTTGCGGAAATCGAGAAAGTTGAAACGCCTTACCTTGTAAGGGCAATTGTTGGAGCAATAACGGGTTCCCACGCAACGGTTGTAGATCTGGGAGTTTAGGCCGTCCTCGGTATGCACGGTGGCCAGGACGGGACAAACCGTTTCGCACGGGGCGTTTTCGCATTGCTGGCAGAGCATCGGCTGGAAATTCATTTCGGGTTGATCCATGTCGCCGGCGTAGTAGCGGTCAACCCGGATCCAGTGCATGTCGCGCCCTTTGAGCACCTGTTCTTTTCCCACCGTGGGAATGTTGTTCTCGGACTGGCAACCGATCATGCAGGCGTTGCAACCGATGCAGGAGTTCATGTCGATGGCCATCCCCCAGCGGTATCCCTTGTATTCGTGCCTGGGCCACAGGGTGGGGAGCGTCTCCATTTCCGCGCCCGCCGCGTGCGGATCCTTCCTGAATTCGGCGAAAGTCGTCTCCCGGATGATCGGCCGCCCCTCGACGTTGTGGTGTCCCTGTGTCGTCGCCAGTCGGACCTGGACGCCGGTTTTGACGATTGAATCCACCGGCAGGGCCCCCCATTGCAACAATCCCCCGGCCGACTGAGCCTCCGCCAGGCTGATCCCCACATTGTTTCCGACCGACCCCGCATTTTTCCGTCCGTAGCCGATGGCCGCCATCAGCGACTTTGAATGCATTTTGGGCTGGATATGAACGGGGAGTTTCACCTCAAAACGGCTCCCTTTCAACCAAACCACGTCTCCTTCATTAAGGGAGAGTTCTTTTGCCGTGGCCGGCGCCATAGACACGTAATTATCCCAGGTTATTTTGGAGAGCGGATCGGGGAGTTCCTGCAACCAGGCGCTGTTGGCGCTCCTGCCGTCGAATAACGAGACCGAAGGATAGAGGGTCAAGCCGAAATTCCCCGGATTTTTGCGATGGGTCAGCATCGACAGGGCTGTCGGTGCAAGATCGCGCGGCGGCGCAAGCCGATCCCTCTTTTCCATCCGGTCGATAGCCTCAAAAACCCCCTTTTTCAGCGTCTCTTCCCAAAAAGCCCCGAAGGGGACGGCCACGTTATGGGCTGAATAAATTTGATCTTGCCAATAGGCCTTCAAGTAGTCATACCAGCCGGCAAAGAAAGTCAGTTGCCCCCATTGAATGAGCATGTCCTGAAAAGAGCGCGTGTCGTAGAGCGGATTGATGACCGGCTGGGCGATGCTGTGAATTCCTCTCTGAGGGGCGGCGTCATTCCAGGCCTCGAGGTAATGGGAGACGGGACAGACAAAGTCCGATGCCGCCGATGTTTCATTGAGACGGTCGGCGATGGTGACCACCGTTTTTACCTTTTTCAGGGCGGCGGCAAAACCCCATGATGAGGGGAGAGAATAGAGGGGGTTTATATTATGGATAAGAAGGACGCCGACATTTCCCCGGTTCATCTCCGCAATCAGGTCGTTGAGCGAGGCTTGCGAGCTTCCGGCCTGGTTGGAAGGGGCAATTGAATAATCGATGGTGGCCCCGTCGTTTTCGAGGGCGGAATTGAGAAGGTTGACGGCTGTCTGCATGGCCACGGCGTTGGCCGCCTTGACCGCGCCCCCCAGGACGATTCCTTTGCCGCGTGATTTCCAAAGGGCAGACGCAACCTTGCGCAAGGCGGCGGCCTCAAGCCCTGTTTCACGGGAGACAGTATCAATGTCATAGCCGTTTAAGGTTTGCGCCACATCGGCCCGTCCCGCAAGGAATGACAATCCTTTTTTGACGATAATTTCGTGAGCCAGAGAAAGGGCGACAATGAGTTCATCGCCCGGTTTGACTGAAAGATATTCATCGGCGTTCGAACCGGTAAGCGACAACGCCGATTCACAAACAACAAGCTGTGACATTTTCCCTTTCTCAACCTGTCGTCCCCGGGCGAAAGCGTTGGCGAATTCCACCGGTGAAAGCCAGGTGCCGAGGAAATCGGCGCCAAAGGAGACGATAACGTCGGCCTTGTCGAAACGGTAACGGGGGGTCACGTTTTGGCCGTAGGAAGCCGTTTGTCCCAAGGCCACCTCTTCCGGAACGACTGCCTCATATTCAATGTGAGAACCGGGACCCACGGCGGCGATAAAATCGGCAATCAGGCGGCGCGTCGAAGGACTGGTGATGGTTCCGGTCAGGACAACAGTTTTGGCGCCGCTGTTTTTCGCCTCGGCAATCGCGTTTTTGATTTGTTGATCCGTTTCGTCCCACCTTAGGGCCTTATTGGCTGAGTTTTCCAAGGCTCCGGCCACTGGCCGGCGGTCGATCTTCACCGGATTTTTCAGGCGGTCGGGGTCGTAGAGGTTCAAGATCGAGGCCTGACCGCGCGCGCAAAGTCTCCCCCGGTTCAACGGGTGACGGTCGTTTCCTTCCAGCTTGATCGGTCGTCCCTCGCGTGTCTTTACCAATAAACCGCAGGAGGCGGCGCACTCAAAACAGGTCGAGGCGTAGATGGAGGCAACCCCCGGGACAATCTCTTCCGGTTTGTTGACATAGGGGATGATTTTTTCCACCGGACGGCGCGAACAGGCGGCGGTGGCCAGCAACATGCCGGCCCCCATCACCTTGAGAAAGTCTCGCCGCTCCATTTCGGTGATGGTCTGCTCCTCCGGGGGGGAGGCGAATTCCTTCCCCAGGCTTTCGGTATAGGAGGGGAGCCGTTCCAATTCTTCAATGCTCCCCCAGTATTTTTTTTCTGTCTGTTCCATATTTTTTACCATTATCCACCATCCACCATCCTCTAATTATGACACGTAGTACAATCCGTCGGTCCTTTCTGGTCCTCGCCGTTGGGCCCCTTGTTGGTCCGGTGGCAATTCACGCAAAAACCCATCAGGAGTGTTTTGTCCTGAACAATCCGGTCCATCTGTGCGACGTTCCCGTGACATGCTTCGCATTTGATCTGTTTGGCCAGATGGCGCTTGTGGCTGAAATAGACATGGTCGGGAAGATCATGGATGCGCACCCATTCGATCGGTTTTCCTTCTTTGAATTTTCTTGTCAATTCCTGAATCAAGGGGCTGTCGGTTTTGACGACATTGTGGCAGTTCATGCAAACATTGGTGGACGGGACCGTCGCATGGCGCGAGCGGGTCGCATCGGCGTGACAATAAAGACAGGGAATTTTGTTGTCCCCGGCATGGAGTTTGTGACTGAAGGGGATCGGTTGTTCCGGGCTATAGCCGGTGTTGTCCCCCAAGTTGCGCCAAAAGCCCAAAACCGCTCCCGCCAGAACAAGAAAGGCAATTCCGCCCACAGCGATGAGTTTTTTCGAAACCAAGTTGCTCGCCCCCTGATTTTTCTCCAACTTTCCTGGAAAGTGCCAAGTTAACTGGTCGGTGGCGGGAAAAACTGAATACCGATTCAGTTGCAAATTCGGGTGTCATTTGCCACCTCTGATGGGTGAATGCAAGAAAAAAAATGACGAAAAAAAGGAAAAGCCCGTTGGTATTCCTTGTGATTCGCCTTGAAGGTGCCCTAAAGAAAGAGCGCATAAATTCCTTCGGCGATGCAAAAATCCTCCCCCTTAAGTGACGAAACCCCACCAAAAGGGCCGGGTGACCCCACAAGAGGCAGGGATGCCTAAAAAATAGGCATAAATCGGGGAGGAGTGTTTAAAAATATAATATATTTCAATAAGTTATGATTCAACCGTTTGGCATTCATTTTGCTCTTGTTATTCCTCATGATGCAGACGGTTCTCAAAAAATGGATGATTGGTTTTTTTCCGCTTCTCATTCTTCTTTGCGCCATTCAGGCTCACGCCTCCATCGGCCAGAAGAAACGGGTCACCCTTTGGGGACGTGAAATTTCGTATCATTATATTCCCATCAACAACGAACGGGTTCGCTATGACGGCACGGCCTACGTTGCCACCGACAAAAAAGGAAACAGGGAAAATCGTCTGGTTTTGAACAGCGCTTTTTTCAAAAAAGAGGCGGAGCTGATTTTTGGGGATTTTGAAAAACAGCCGAATCCGTCGATCGGTCTGCAGGTGGATTTGGCGGAATTTATCGCCGCTCTTTCGGATGCCGAACAACGGCTTGGAGAGGGGGATGGTTTGAGCGGCGATCAGAAAAAGAAACTGCTCACCCATCTTAAGGATCTGGAGCATCAGCTTCAATACGCCGCCTGGTACGGCATCTACAAAAGGTCCAAAGACGAAAACGATTTTGCGCGGGCCTTTGCGGAGGTGCGCGCTTCGACAATCGAATACCACGAGTTATCGCATCTGCGGGATGAACTCGAATGGGCCGGGTTGGCAGGCCCGGATTCCCCGGAGTTAAAGCGGGATGATGCCGTATTCTGGAATCAGACCGAGGTGCGGGCCTTTTTGACCGAACTTGCCTACGGCTCCAACCCGCGTGACTCGATTTTTCAGGCGGTGACAGGGGGGATTCAGGAGATCGAACGGGGAAAAAACATGGACTTCAGCATCCAGAAGCTGAATTCGGTTTTGAAGATCGCCCAAAAACTTTCTCCCATGGCGATGAACGGATTTGACTGCCTCTGTTGTCTCACCGTTGAGCATGCCCGGATCATTGCCCGGCAGGTGTATCAGGATGTCCGGTTGGCCTTGGCCCTTGCGGCTCAAAAGCCGGGCGCATAAGAAAAGAGCATGCCGGTCCGGGCTACCGAGCCGCCCGTCACAATCCGTCCGTTTCGTGTCACGATCATTGTTGTCACCTCGCCTTTTTGTCCCTTGTCAAAGGGGATTTCGACTTTTCCGCCACGGCCGAATTTTGCGTCGAGCCGGCCGTTTGCAAGAAGGCGGGTGAGGGCGATAAAGCCCGCCGGCCAGTGGCCGGTGCCAGTTGGTCCCGCGCCGCCAACTCTTCCGTCCCCGGCAACGACAATCCGTCCGGTCTGGTCAAGCGCCAGTGCGTGCGCCGCATCGGTGCCATTTTTAAAATCGACGAATAGAATCCCTTCGCGGCCGAATCGCCGGTCCATTTTGCCGTTGGGGAGAAGACGGGCGATGAGAAAGTCGGTGTTAAAAGGGGGGGAAGGGGGGATTTCAGCATAACCGGCCACAACGATTTTTCCGTCAGACAAAGCCAAAA
>JACQOY010000217.1 GCA_016207765.1 Deltaproteobacteria bacterium
CATTAGTATAGTGTACTATATTGTTGTACATGGCTCAGTTTAAATTCATCCTTTGGCTTGCTTATTGGTATCTGCAAAATGAATTATTCGAGTTTGAATGGGATAAAGGAAATTCAAGCAAAAGCTCCATAAAACATGGGGTCAATACCGATGAAATTGAATCAGTTTTTTCCCTTAAAATGGGTGTTCCTATCGGGAGACAAGTTTCTCCTTCAGTGGATGAAGAACGGCTTTGTGTTGTTGGTCCTTCTCAAGAAGGACGAATGCTGTCGGTAGTTTTTACCATACGCGATGGTCGCGTGCGGCCGATTAGTTGTCGCATTGCCAGTCGCAAAGAAAGGAAGCTTTATGAAGACGTACGCCAAAAGATTGAAAGCTTATGACAACATCACTTTTAATACGGATGCAATCATAGCCGGTATGAGTCGCCTTAAAGGTAGTCGCCGCAAGCCCACGAGTGTCGCTCTCGAAGAAGATTTGCTTGATGAACTCAAATCATTGGCAAATAAGCGAGGAGTTCCTTATCAGGTGCTTATGCGTTTGTTGATCGCGGATGGTATAAAACGATTAAAAGCCGCGTGAGCTCCCATGCTTGAGCCACAAAAAACCATTCGACTCGTTCATGAAACCAAAATACAAGATGAAAAAAAACTGTTTAACCTGCAAATCAATCGGCAAAACGGAAACGGGCTACTCCAAATATGGCTGGGAAGAGGACGCCACCAAACTTCCCCCCGCCGTCGGTTCCCTAAGTGAAATCGCCTCCGATGTTTCGGGCGGCCACGGCGACACCCTGTACCAATGCCCCGAGTGCGGGGCTTATTTTCATTACAATCTCAACTACGAATATTTCGCGTGTGGAACCGAAGATTCCGAAACACTCAGCCGCATTTCAGACGAGGAGGCCGCAACACTCAAACAACAAATCAAGAAAAACAGATGACCAAGGGGTCAACTCTTCTTTTTCTTTCCAATCAAAAACAGAAGTATTCCAGGCGGCAGGGGAACCCAGAAGAAATCTTTCAGTTCAGTGAGATGAGACGAGTTGCCGCCGATCACATACATGGCGCCTGCGGCCGCAAAGCACAACACCCCAAGAGTTTTCCATATCATGGTGGTATCCTCCTCTGTATAGAAGGTACCATTGTAAGGCTCAAGTCGAAATGGTGTCAAATCTGGAATTAAAAAAAGGATGAAGCCAAAATACAAAAGGATGCTCAACGGAATGGCCAAAAAAAAGGCCCCCTCCCCTTCCAAAAAGGAGAAACCCTGGTTTCTCTACATTCTGGAATGTTGCGACGGAACTTTTTACACCGGGATCACCAACGATATTCAAAAACGCTTCGAGGCGCACAACAGGGGACGCGGCGCACGCTACACCCGAATTCGCACGCCGGTGACTCTCCGCTATCAGGAAACATGCATCAGCCGATCGGAGGCCCTCATCCGCGAATACGCCGTGAAGGCGCTTCCAAGAAAAGAAAAAAAGAAACTTTTTTCAGATTACCGACGCCCGGTTCGGCGGTGGCACGGATGATGCGGGTTTAAATGATGTAACCGCTCATTTGCCAACCAAGCACCACGGCAAGGCTGTCACCCGCCATGTTTTGCCAGGTGTCCGCGGTGGCATGGGGAAAAACAAAAGGAAAATGAACCTTCAGGGGGTTTTCGATGAATTCCCACGCAAGCGCCAGCAAAAGCACCGACCAAAACCCAAACCCTACCCAGCCGTAGCCAAGACCAATTGCAAGGTGTACCAACGTAAAGCGATCGACAAAGTGGTAATTAACCTGACCCCGTTCGGCGGGCGGCGGCTTGGACAACAATTTTTTGACGCCCATACATCGAACCCTATACCGGGATCGCAATTCAGTGTCCACCGTTTGCGGACAACAAATCGAGAGACGAAAATTAATATTGTTGTTGATGTGGCAACCTCCAATAGAATAAAATTATGTGATTTTAATCACCTGACGTAAATCAGCAGTGAACGATGCTTGTTTTTTGGAAAAAAGGAGACTCTCATGGGAATACCCAAACAGTGGATTACCTGGATGATCGTCGTCGTGATGGCAGGAGGATGGTTCGGGGCCGACACCGGCCATGCCGGCGAGGTCATCACGAACGAAACGATCCTCAAGATGGTCAACAAGACGCACGGAACCATGATGGATCAACGACGGCATATCCGCATCCTCATGGACGCATTTCTCACGGGGGATTTCAAGGATATCCGGCAGGAAGCGGAGATCATTGCCAACTCGATGAATCGCTCCACCGGTGAGTTTGCCCCGGCCAAGGGGTTTGAAGCGGCCCAATTGAAATTATTGGCCAACGTGATTGAACAGGCCCTCATCCTCCGGAAAGCCGCGCAGGATCAGGATTACCAAAAGGCCTACCTCCACTTCAGCGCCATGGTGGGTCTGTGTGTAGAGTGTCATCAGGGACGCCGGTCATGGGGCACGTTCCCGGAATGGAAGACCTTGGAACAAGAATCCGCCCAGCCACAAGTGGAGGGAGCTGTTTCACCCCAAAAAGACTCCACCGAGTAAAAGTTCCCCATTTTCCCTTTGCAACCGGGGGAAAAGAATGTTACACCCCCACCCGCATGATCAGTAAATTCAAGACTTACAGCGTCATCATGGCGGTTCTGTGGCTCTTCGCGGCCGCCTGCACCGGTTATTCCGATCCCGAAAATGATCCTGCCTCTTCCGGCGATGCTCCCGTCGCTCCGGCGGATGAAAGTTCGGACGAGGATAATCTCACCGAAGAACAGGGCTCAAACGCTTCTTCCGGCGATATCTCATCCGATGCCTCCGATACCGTCGGCAGTTCCGAAACGGGGGAAGAAACACCGAGCTCCGCTTCGGAGCCGTCGGGAACGGAAGAGGTCCCGGCGAGTCCGGTCCCTTCTTCCGAAGAGGTGGCGTCTTCAAGCCTTGCGGGCCCTTGCGGCGATATCTCCTTTTCCGCCTCAAGCACCGATATTGCGGATGGGCTCCCGGCAACTTTCGAACCAAGCGGGGACGACTGGCAACCGATAATCAACAAATATTTCGTGGTCAGTGACGAGGGAATTCTGGCGATGATGAATGCCGATGGTTCGGATGTTGTCTCGTGGGACATCGGCGGGGACTTTGAAGGAGTAACCGTTGCCGATCCGGCGTCAAAATATATCTACATCGGCGTGGAAAACCCGGATGGCATTCTGGAATTTGATCTTTCGGAAGAAAGGGTCACCCGTACCTTTGACCTCACCCCCTGGATGACAGGGGCCGCCAATGCAGGCCTTGAAGCCCTCACCTTTGTCCCGGACAATTCAAACGCTGAAGGGGGGCTTTTCTATGCGGGGCATCAGGGAGAGGGGAAAGTCTATGTTTTTGAACTCCCCATTCAATCGAGTGACAACTCAACAACGGTGACATTTGTGAAAAAATTCACCCCGGTTTCGGGAAGGACTGATCTTTCCGGAATGGATTATAATTCTGAGGATGACGTCATCTTCCTGGCCTACGACACCGCTAACAAACTGACGGCCATAACGAGCGACGGAACCGTCGTCAACGAGTGGGCCCTCCCCCAGACCGATCAGGAAGGTTTTACGCAGACGGAGAATTGCGATCTTTTTATCGCCCAGGACAGCGGGGGGATCCGGCATTACGAAGGAAACGATACGACTCTCCCGGCAACCGCCCAAACTTTGGCCAATCTGGCGGGACGTTTGATTGTCGTTCAAAACAACGATGGAAGTTACGACTGGCAACAGGATATCGGCAATGATCTGACCCCTGACGTAACGGGATATCAAAATGTCACCGGCGTGA
>JACQOY010000210.1 GCA_016207765.1 Deltaproteobacteria bacterium
GGCAAATGTCACCTGTTGTGATGTCGATCTTCCTGTTTTTGTCGGTATTCCTGTTCCCAATTATCTTGTGGGATGTGATTCGGAGGTTTTCCGGAATCGGTTTGGTTTCAGCAGATCGACCTGCCTGTCACGAGGGGACGATGCCTTGCAGAATCAAACACTCTCCGGCGATGCCCCGTACTATGAACCGTGGAGTCGTGATTGCGACAATATAAATCCCGGTGAAGCCGTCAACTTGTATAACGACCGCGATGGGGATGGTTATCCGGACAGTGAAGGTTATCCGGACAGTGATTGCAACGACAATTCCGCCGCGATTCATCCGGGAGCCGTCGAATTGTGTGACGGGATTGATAACGACTGCGATGGAACGGTCGATGAAAATATTGCCGCAATAACCTGGTATCGTGACTATGACATGGATGGTTATGGAAATCCCAATAATACGACCCAGTCCTGTTTGCCCCTGGATCAACCTTCTTCCAGCAACAATTACCAGCCGAGGTGGTCGGCCAATAACGACGACTGCGCCGATTCGCGGGCAAATGTGCATCCGGGGGCGCCGGAGATTTGCGATGGTCTGGATAATGATTGCGATGGAGATCGTGATGAGGAATCGGATGCCGACGGGGACGGGTTTACGGCCTGTGCCAGCGACTACTCTTATCAAGATTGCAATGATGCCAATCCCGCCGTTTTCCCCGGCATGATCGAAATAACCTGCAACGGGCTTGATGATGATTGTGATGCCTCAACCCCCGATAATACCGATTGTCCGGTCGAAACGGATGCCCCCGGTTATTCCGGCCCCGATTCATTCCCCGGCGATGACGATACAGATGTTGTCCCTCCTTCCCCGGTAACGTCGGATGTCGATGGGCCCGGTTATCCCGGTTGGGAAGGGGATGCCGAAGATGAAAATACCGCTGTTGTCCCAAACGTCGACGATGGATCATCCCCGGAATCTCCCGACATGCCAGATACCCCGGTGGATACCACTGTCCCTTCGTCCGAGGAAGGTTCCCCCCTCGATACAGCCGAAACCTTTCCGGCAGACGAGGAGGCCAAACCGGAGAGCGCCTCTTTTCAACTTTTCGGCTGGGGATGTTCCCTTTCGCCTGAAAGAGATTCTACCGCAGTGAACCTGCTTTTCCTGTGGGGATTATTTCTTCTGCCGGGATTTCTTTTGTCGGCCCGCCGGTTTCTGATCATTAAGAAATAGCCGCCCACCACCGCATACCAAAAGATTTGACTTAAAACCCCCAGATGAGTTATTTTACTGAATAATTTCAATAATTTCTAAACCGAAGGAGGGGGTTATGAAAGAAAAGGCTGTTTCGACAATGGGTGCCGGAAAGGTTCCTTTGGGGTATCCCACCATCGAAAAACTCATCGAAACGGAAGATTTTTCAAAAGTGAACCAGACAGTTTCCGCCTGTTATGATAAACTGGAAAAGATGCTGAAGGGGAAATCAGGAGGGCTCTCCCGACAAAAAGGGGTCCGGGCGGCGCTAAAAGCCTATGATTTGACTATTGATTTGCTCCGAGATCTCCTGAAAATCAAATATGATATTATCAAACAGAAACAGGCTGAAGCCGGTGGGAGCAAAAAAAAATAAGAAAAAAGGCAACTATCGGGGGGGGAGTGGACGATAATTAGGGTTGAGAGGACGGATCATTTGAAACCCCGTCCGGAATAATCAAGGAGGATTTAGATATGAGTACTGTTAACCCGATTGAAACCAACCCTGTTGATATAAGCGGGGTCAAAACAGCCACAGCCACCTCGGCGGCTACATCAACCGATCCCCTCGGTTTTGCCACCTACCTGACAAGTCTGACAGCGCCGGTTGCCACCGCCAGCACTGCCGCTTACGGATCAACTTCCAGCGCCGAAATCGTCGCCGCGGCTACTACAGCGGCTTCGGGGAACAGCATTTACGGGACGGCCGGCGGCTATTCCGGCGCCTCGTCTGTTTACGGCACCGGTTCTTACGGCGGATCGCTTGGCTATTCCAGCACCAGCACGAGCGCCACCTCGGGCGACATGTTGTCAATGGCGCAGGAACAGTTGGCCGCCAGCCAGTCTTCCAGCATCGCCATGCTGATGATTCAGGATGACATGAGCCAGCAAAACCGGCTGTACACCACCGCCTCCAACATGATGAGTACGCGGGATAGTATGTTGGCCACGATTATTCGTAACGTGAAGAGCGCGTAATTGAAGTGACGGGCAATGGGTTTGGGTCATGGGTGATCCGCCGAAGGCGGAATCACCCATGCCCTATTTCAAGGAGGGTTAACATGATCGACGTTCCGCGCGATGACATGGTGATGATGCTCGAGGCCGGGTACTTGTACCTCGCCATGGGAAAATACACCGAGGCGAAACAGATTTTTGAAGGGGTTTCTGTTTTGGCGCCAAAACATGAAGTTCCCCGGGTGGGGTTGGGCAATGTCCTGTTTGCCCAGAAAAAATTTCTTCCGGCCATTCGCGTGTTGAAAGAAGCGCTGAAGCTGAAAGCCGACAGCGCTTTTGCCCATGCCCATTTGGGGGAGGCTCTTCTTTTCCACGGAAAAAAGGGAGAGGCGCTCGAAGAGTTGAAAACAGCGGCAGAACTTGAACCCAAGGGGAAGGCCGGCGATTTCGCCCGGTCCCTTACCGAATTGATCAACATGGGGTATGACCCGGTCAAACTCAAAAAAGAATCTCCAAAAAAGACATCGGTCAAAAGCGCATGAAATCAAAAACGATCATCCTGTTTTTTCTCTTTGCCGCCTGTATCGGCTGTTCCCAGCAGGTGCCGCTATTGTCGGGGCTCGATCAGAAAGATGCCAACCAGATCATGGTTCTTCTTCATAAGAACGGCATTCAGACCAAACGCACCGTTGTGGAAAAACAGCAGGAAATGACCTGGAGCATCAGTGTTTCCAGCCGCGACGAGGATCGGGCGCGGGAACTTCTGGTCTCCAATCATCTGCCGCGTGAAAAACAGCTCGGCCTGAAGGGGATCTGCAAAGAAGCCGGCCTGATTCCCACGCCAAAGACCGAAAAATGCCGTGAGCTTTTGGCCCTTAAAGGGGAGATTATCAACTCTCTGGAATCGATTCCCGGAGTGGTGAACGCCGATGTCGTGTTGAATATCCCCGACAAAGAAGATTTTCCCGATGAGAATACCCCCCCGAACCGTCCCACCGCCTCGGTCACGGTCGAGGTGTCGAAGTTTGGCGATGGGGAGGGGCGGTTGACCGATGCCAAGATCCAGCGTTTTGTCGCCAATGCGGTTGCGGGAATGGATGAGCGCGATGTATCGGTGATTATCAGCTTGGCGGAGGGATTCAAAGAAACGATGGCGCCGGGGACGGTTGTTGAATCCGGTGATGACGGGGAAGATCCATTGATGGAAGGCCTCGATGAAGAAGGGACGGCCGAGCAGTCGCTGGAGGGGATGACCGGGGAATGGACCCCAATGGTTTCGGTGGGGGGGCTTAAAATGGAAAAACGCTCCGCCGTAAAATTCAAGGTTTTGGCCTCCCTCTTTTTGTTTGTCTTTGCCCTCCTTTCGGGGGCGCTGATTTTCATCCTGGTGCGTCAAGCTCGCTTAAGGCAAGGTTCCACCGCCTTGGCCCCCGTGGGGGAAAATGCGGTCCTGGCCGAAAAGATGGATGTCGATGAGGTGGTGGCACAGGCCGCCAAAGCCCCGACTGGCCGGCGGCCACGGGCTGTCTAGAGCCTGTTAACGACGAAGGAGTTTATAGGCTCTTGTCCCCGAAGGGGGTTGAAAAATTTTTCATTTTTTTCGCAACTCTCATCCCTTGGGGAGCCGATAATAGAGATGAGGGAGTGAAAATATGGGATCAGAAACCAACTTACAGAATGTTACCCCAGCCAATTTGCGGGTCGATTATTCAGCATCCACCCGATGGTTGGGGCCCGAAGCGCCAAAACTGACTTTTTGGCAAAAACTGGGCCGGGGGTTGGCCAAGGTCGGATCGTATGTCTTGCCGGTAGCGGCGGCGGTGGCCCCTTTTTTCGGGCCTTTGGGTCTTGTTGGGGGAGCGGCGGCCTACGGTCTTAACCGGTTTTCCAACGATCAGCTCTATAAGGCCCAGGTGAAGGATCAAATCGCCATGGCCAACCAGCCGGTTCCCCAGCAGATCACCATGCCGGGCCTCTTTGAGTCCTCGGCAATAACCGTCGGGGATCAGGCCACCGAATTCATCGCCCCCACCGAAATGAACCCCGGTATCGAAGACGTGGTGATTCAACGCGATGCGTCACAAAAAGAGGCGGTTTTGAATTTCTAGTTTTTCCCTCTCCCCAAAAATCGAGTTGTCAGGGGTGAACCAATCTCTTATGATGAAATTGCTTCATTTTATAGGGGGGGAGATGTCTCCATGATCAAAAATTCCGGATCAATAGGTCGTTTGGGGGGAGGTATGCCGGTTACGCCGACGGCATCGAGTCCTTCCGGCAAATTCGAAAAAATCCTCGGTGAAAAAACGGTCAAAAGGGAGGATATCAAAGCAGGGTCGCCGCCTACAGCCGAGCAGACAAAGGAAAAATTGCGTGTCCTTCTCGAAGGGGGGGCCAATCCGGACGAGATTGTCCGAACAGCCCTGGCGGGGCATCCCCTTGTGGATGATCTTCCCGTCCGGTTAAAGGAACAGTTGGTAAAAAATGTGACGGCTACGGTTTCGCCGACACTCAAGGGGAAAGATCAACTCCGGCGAACATAGGGGGGTAAAACCGTCCATCGGACAGTGTCCGAAATTCGGACGGTTGAACCCACAAGGATGGGGTTTCACCCCCCCATAAAAACAGGGGTGATGAGAGATAAAGTGTGTAATCTCGTGTAGTTATTTTTTATGGGACGGTTGGCATAGAAAATGCATATTTTGAGGGTGTCTGGGGGAGTCTTTTCATTATGGAACTTGGGGTTCAACGAAAAACCGAGCAGAATCTGAAGAAAGGGGCTAGTCAACGGCCACCGACGGAAGTGGATGTGGCCCAGGCTCTTCACGATCGCGACCGCTTGATTGAGCAATATCTCCCTTATGCCACCTCGATTGCCAACAAGGTGGCCCGCTCTCTTTCCGGTGATGTCGATTACGATGATATCCTCTGCAATGCCCGCTTGGGGCTTCTTGAAGCGGCCCGCCGGTTTGATTCCCGTTTCAACGTCGATTTCAGGACATTTGCCTTCTACCGGATCAAAGGGGCCATCTACGACGGTTTGCGCAAGACGGGATGGATGCCCCGTTCCCTCTACGCCAAAATCAAATTCGATCAGGCGGCGACCGAATACATGCAGACGGCCACCGAAAAAATTCTCGACCGGGCGGAAGGGGTCAAGGCGGAAATTGAGGTTATCTTTGAAACGGTCAACAGTCTTGCCTCCATGTATGTGATGTCGCTGGACAACATGGAGGATTTTGAAGTGGAAGACAAGGCGGCTCGCCGCGATATCGAGCACAAGGCGGAATTTCAGAAGGTGAAAGAAAAAATGCGCGATGCCATTGAAATCCTGCCCGACAAGGAACGAAAGCTGGTCAAAATGTATTATTTTCAGAACAAGACACTGGAGGAAATCGGCGCAAAAATGAGTCTTTCCAAATCGTGGACCTCGCGTTTGCATGCCCGGGCGCTGGAACTGTTGTTCAAGAAATTGACACAGATGAACGCAAAAATTCCGGGACAAGAACAGAAAGTTGAAGGGGAAACACTCGAAACAGCCGCTTCCGTGGACCACCAGGAGGAGCCCTTCCCGAAGGCGAAAGGGGACTTTGTTGGGGGCCGGAAATCCGGGGAGGAATAAAATTATGGATCCGATCATCGGCAAATTGAACAAAATCGCCCAGGAAAAAATCAAGGGGGCATCTTCGGACAAGGTCGGCGCCCCGGAATCGTCGTTCAAGCAGACTTTCGATCAGACGATGACCGACAAGCTGATCGACAAGATGCGCGAGAGCTATGCGGGAGCCGCGCCAAACGAAATGACGGCGGTATCGGCAGAAAATATCAAGGTGGCCGTGAGCGGTGAAGAGATGGGGGCGGGCCAAACTACAGGATCGGATCAGCAGTTCTTCGATACCTTCAAGGAAATGAACAAGGATCTCTTGAGCCTCGACTCGGCCCTGGAGACGCTTACCACGCCGGGGCTCAAATTGACGCCGCAACAGCTTTTGGCCATGCAGGCCGGCATTGCCAACACCACCCTGATGGCGGAAGCTTTTTCACGGTTTACCGATTCGGTTGCCCGCGGCATTCAAACCATTGTCCAGACGCAGGTCGGGTAAAAGTTAAAAAAGTTCAAGGTTCAAAAAGTTCAAAGTTCAAACCAACTTTTTAACTTTCTTAACTTTCTTAACTTTTTTAACTTTATCATGACTTCTCCCCAACTAAACGACAGACAACGGGCCTTTGTGATGATCGCCCTCCTAGCCAACCGCAGTCAGGTCAAAGATTTTATCCCCTTTCTTCCCCCCCACGAGCAGGGCGCCATTTCGGAAGTGTGTGATCGTCTTCTGCAAAAAACCACGGAGGAAAAGAAGCAGGTCATTATTGACGAATTGCGGCGCCTTTCGGCGGAAACGCAGATGAATTTTCTCCCCGAAATCCATCCCGACTGGATTTTGGAGGCCTTGGCCAAGGAAACGCCCCGAACCATTGCCGCTGTTCTTCGCCATCTTCCGGGCGAGCATGTGCAATATCTCCTCGATAACCTGCCGGAGAGCATCACCCGGCAATTGCCGCCGCTCGATCAGACCTTTTCATTGAATCCGGAACTGATATCGGTTTTGCGCCGGCATTTTGAGGCCCAGTTTGTTCCCATGCCCTCGTCGCGGAAAGTTTTGTCCCATTTTTCGTTTGAGAACCTCCATCTTTTTTCGGCCGAAAAACTGATGTCACAGCGAAAACTAAGAGGAAAGAAGAAGCAAAGAAAAACAAGGAAAATCCGCTGAATCATGAGGCTGGTTGAGTTCGCCGGACTGTCAAAATAACCCCGCATAAAATAAAGCTCATGCCAAGCAGGAGCACGGTGCTTGGCAGTTTTTGCTCCAGAGCCGAATCATAAAGGTTCGCGGCGATGATTTCAAAGACAAAAAATTGGCCGAGAACGGCCATTGAAATAC
>JACQOY010000223.1 GCA_016207765.1 Deltaproteobacteria bacterium
ACATCGGATTTGGAGCCCCTTCCCGATACCGAAACAATTGAGGTGGAAGATGACGGGGAAAGGGGGCTTTTAAATGTGGCGGCGGACCCCGATTATTCGGAAAATCATTTTATCTATCTCTTCTACACCCCTCCGGCGGGCGATCTCAATCAGGTGGATCGTTTTACAGTGAGCGCCTCTGCCGAAGAAGGGACTTTTTCCCTTTCTGACCGACAAACCGTCATTTCGTTTGATAAAAACGAGGCCTCGGGCGCGGGAACAAACCACAATGGGGGAGGAATGGATTTTGATGAGGAGGGAAGTCTTGTTATCGGGGTGGGGGACGGGGGAGGAACCTCCAGTTACGACCAGGATGAGGGGATCGTGCAGAATCTTTCCATCAAGCTGGGAAAGATCCATCGCATTTTGCCCAACAGGAACGCGGGGGAAGGGGGTTACACGATCCCCGATGGGAATAATACCCTTTCGGATGCCCTGGATGAAATATACGCCTATGGTTTGAGAAACCCCTTCACCCTCGTTAGTCAAAACGGCGTTCTCTTTATCGGCGATGTGGGACGGGATGCCTATGAAGAAATCAATCTGATTGAAGAAATCAATCAAAACTTCGGCTGGCCCGACTCCGAGGGGCCCACAACCACCTCGGGAGAGTCAACCCCTCTTCATTATTATGCCCACGGAGACACAACCTTTTCCGAAGAAGACCCTGAAGAAAACGACGACGAACTCTATTCAGTTATGGTGGGACATTTCTATACCGGTTCCCAATATGATGGCGGTTTGGACCGGACCCTTATCTACAGCGATTTTTACAACGGGTGGGTGAGGGGCCTCAAATTGGATGAGAATTACGGGATTGTTTCCGACCGTCACCTGGGACATTTGACGGGGATGACCTCCCTTCAGGAGGGGCCGGACGGTTTTCTCTATGCCGTCTCTCTTTTCGGCTCAAGCCGGATTTTAAGGGTTGATGTTGATTAATCTTTATAATCAGGTTCCGGAGTTACTTTATATAAATGGCTCTTCGGCACACAACGATTGGAAATTGGAAAATTACTTTTTTGAAAAGAAAAATCGACAAAGACATCTTCCGAACTACAGAAAAATCCCGTGGCCACCGTTCCCTCATGAGTAAAATTCGAATCATCACGGTAGATAACTTGTGCGCCATCCTTGAACTCTTCGAACTCTTCCCCGGTTTCGCTCGTGAAACAACCCAGTAATGGAATAATTGATAAAAACATTATTTAGGCCCCCATGCAATACAGTACCTCTTGGAGAGATTATCGGCCAAGCACTGAAAAAGTTGCTTCAAAAATTTCATATTTTTTCTGGCAACATTTTCCCTGTTCAGCCGATAATCCAATCAGGTTGCCCCATGGACTTTTTAAACAACATATTTTGGCTCTGCCGATTCCTGATTCTCCTCGTGTTCCTTTTCGGCTGTAAGCCTGACTCGCTGACCGGCAAAAATGTCACTGCCGCCTGGTTTGGTTCCTATGCCACGGTCATCAAGTCATCGGAGAGCTCCAGCGACGAGGATTTTCAGGCGACCATCCAGGCCCTTCAGGGGACCGGGCAAAACCTCTACGGCTACGGGATCGACGAAGAGTGGGACTATGAGCATTTTCTCACCCTTCTTGAGGCATCAAAAGATTCCGGCGTCAAAATCCTTGCAATCATGGGAGAGCGGCATTTTGAAAAAAACAACCGCTGGCTTTCAACCGACACCTCGGCTTTTGGCCGATGGGATGCCGGAATGCACGACGCATGGCTTACAGCCTGGAAAAACGCCATCGAGACGCTCTCCCGGCTTTCGGCAACCTCCTCCCCCCAGTTGATCGGCCTTTCGGCGGACGATTTTGGCGGATATGTTTGCAGTCCCACCATGGCCGGCCTGAACGAGGCAACCGGTTGCTACACAAAAGATGATGTTGCCTCCATCACGCAGGCAGGCAAGACATGCGAGGGATGCAATCCCGAATTTCTGTTTCTCCCCACCATCTATCTCGCCCATCGGACCGAGGTGGCCAACCTGACAGCCATTGGAGGACATATCCTCGGCCAGCAGACCGGCGGCGATTACCCCCCGCAGGCGGGAGACGAGGCCTCCGTGAATTTCACCTTCCCGCTCGATAAAAAACCGGAATTGTTCGTTCTCTCCTTTCTCTATGGCGACCATTACCTGGACCAACAGGAAGGGTGCTCTGCTGGCAACATGAATACAGCCGGCGAAGCGGAGAGGGATTTCAAGGGGAAGATGTTTTTCTTTGTCACGGTCAACGGCAATACGGTTTACGAGGAGGATGTCTGGGGAGACGGGGGTGTCCGGATGTTCCACGACGACATTGCTTCCGCCGTCTGTTCGAAGGAAGATATGGGAGAAAATTGCGCCGGCCGCGACGGACAAAATGAAATCTCCGTCGGCCTTGTTGTAAAAGACACCGACTGTGCCAATTTGCGGTTCATGGAGTACAAGACACTGGGGGTGTGGGCTGTGTCGATGGAAAGCGATAAAGGCGAGGTGTCGTACGCCACAAGTTACCGCACGCCGGATGACGGCAAGGCCGAATCGGCAAAAAGAGGGTTCTACGCCGCAGGGAGCGACGACTATCGGATCACCGACGCGGTTTCCGGAATTTTGGCCCCTTTTAAGGTCGAATCGGCTTTCTACGGGGAGGCAACCTATGAGACGCTCATCCGGAGCGCCAAAGAGGGGCTCGGCGACAAACTTTTATTCGTCGTCAACTACAGCCGGTACTGGGGGCTCGATATCAACGCCGATATTTTAAAAAAACAGATCGGCGTTAATGCCCTTTTCGCCGACGGCAGTCTTCTCTGGGACTTTCCGCTCGAGTTTTATTTTCTGGAGGAGCAAAGGGGGGTCTTTTCCGAAAGGCCGCAGTCAAGCCCCGCCTACGACCGCCTCCTCTTTTTTCCCCAGCATGCAACCGGCATGGAGGGTTTTTATCAGAAGCTTTCATCAGTGACCGAACTCACGGGAGAGGTCACCGTGGGCCTTAAAGACGCTTCAACGGAAGGGGATGACGGATACTTTGTTAAGAAAATTATCTCGTCGGACG
>JACQOY010000028.1 GCA_016207765.1 Deltaproteobacteria bacterium
CTACAGGGCCCCGTAGCTCAGACGGATAGAGCAGGGCACTCCTAAGGCCAAGGTCGGCAGTTCGACTCTGCCCGGGGCCGCAAAGTCAATGAGCGAGCAAAAAAATCATAACGACTGGTCGATTGCCAAGGCGGTTGAATATTACAACATCGATGGATGGGGGGCCGGTTACTTTGGAGTCAACAACAAAGGCCATTTGTGTGTCTGGCCTTACGGCCAGCCGGGGCCCTCCATCGACATGCTCGATGTGATCGATGAGATCCACGACAAAAAATTAAGCCTTCCCTGCGTTGTCCGTTTTCAGGATATCCTCCGTTCACGCGTTCAGACACTCAACCAAACCTTCGCCAAACACATCTCCGAGATGGATTATACCGGAAAATATTTCGGGGTTTATCCCATCAAGGTGAACCAGATGCGTGAAGTGGTGGAAGAAATTCTCGATGCGGGTCGCGACAGCCACTTTGGCCTCGAGGCGGGAAGCAAGGGGGAACTCCTTCCGGTATTGGCCTACAACGACGATCCCGAAGCGCTTACCATCTGCAACGGATACAAGGATGAAGATTTCATGCGTCTGGCCATGTTGGGCCGGAAACTTGGCAGAAGAGTCATCGTCGTTATCGAAAAACTGAGCGAACTTCCGTTATTATTGCGGGTGGCCGAGGAGATGCAGGTGGAGCCGCTTATCGGTTTCAGAGCCAAACTTTCCACACCGGGGGCGGGAAAGTGGGTTTCCTCCAGCGGTGATTTCGCCAAATTTGGCCTGACCGCCCCCGAAATCATTGAGGCGGTCAAGATATTGAAAGACCGCGGCAAAGAGGACGCCTTGAAGCTTTTTCATTTCCATGCCGGAAGCCAACTGACTGATATCCGCTCCATCAAGGAGGCGGTGAAGGAGGGGGCCCGCATTTACGCCAAATTGAGAAAGATGGGTTTTAACATCGAGTTTTTCGATGTCGGCGGCGGCTTGGGAGTTGATTACGAGGGGTCCAACACCACCTCCCATTCGTCGGTCAACTATACGCTCGATGAATACGCCTCCGACGTGGTCCACAACATTCAGCAGATATGCAAGGACGAGGGGGTGGCCGAGCCGCATATTGTCTCGGAATCGGGGCGGGCCATCACGGCGCACCATTCCTGCGTCATCATGTCGGTTTTTGGAAGCATTCAATTGGGAGAGGATGAAAACCAGTTGAACGGAACCGATACCGAGGTTGTTTTGAAAATGAGGGAGGTTGTGGCCGGTCTGACCCCGAAAAATCTCCAGGAAACCTTTCATGATGCAACGGCGCTCAAGGAAGAGGCCCTTTCCATGTTCAAACTCGGGATTTTGGGGCTTGAAGAGCGGGCCAAAATCGAATCGCTCTACTGGAAACTCTGCCGTCAGATTGTTCAGATCAATTCGCGCCGCAAGAGGGTGCCCAAAGACACCGCCCATCTCGAAGTGCTTATAGCCGATCAGTATCTCGCCAATTTTTCACTCTTTCAGTCGGCCCCCGACCACTGGGCGTTTGAACAGCTCTTTCCCGTTGTGCCTCTCGAACGGTTGGACGAACAGCCGCTTCGCGAAAGTACCATTGTCGATATAACCTGCGACTCCGACGGAAAGATCGACCAGTTTATCGATCAGGTGACGCCGCGTTCCACACTCGCCCTGCACGAGTTAAGGCCCGGAGAATCATATCATGTCGGGATGTTTCTTCTCGGAGCCTATCAGGATATCATGGGGGACATGCACAACCTCTTCGGGCGGGTGAACGAGGTTCATGTCTTTTGCGATGACGAAGACCCCGAGGATTTTTATCTGGAAGAGGTGATTCCCGGCGATAATATCGCCGATGTGTTGTGCCGATTGCAATATTTTCCAAGCGAGTTGGTCAAAACGGTGAAGAAGTCGGTGGATGAACGAATCAAATCGGGGGCCATTAAGCCGAAGGAGGGGATGACCCTGATTGAATTTTACGAACAGGTGATCAAAAGCTACACCTACCTTGAAACGGGGCGTCCCCGGCAGACGAACCTCGAAATCCCCGCTGAAAGCCTTTCTAATGGATTGTCTTCAGTTGAGTTGTTGCGCGCCCGCTGATTTCTTCCGATCGTTTGAGAATCTTGTTGGCGATATCCAGTTCGCAACTGTCCAGGTTTACCCCCGTCGCGAGCCACAACTCTGTAAAACGCTCGGAATTAATCCCCTCACTGACTACCTCACGACACAACTCCCGAAGCAGTATCTCTTCTCGAGTCATGTTCCCCCCTCCCATTAGA
>JACQOY010000029.1 GCA_016207765.1 Deltaproteobacteria bacterium
CTATTAAAATATCAATAAATTTCAAATAGTTAAAACTTAACCGTTCAGATATAAATCATGCGTCACCACGTTCGAAAAGGACTTGTTCTGGTTTTTGGCCTTACCCTCCTGGCTATCGGTATTGCCATGATTGTTCTGCCCGGGCCCGCCTTTGTTGTTATTCCGCTTAGTCTCGTTGTTCTGGGGAGCGAATTTCTCTGGGCTCGGCGGTTGCTTGGAGGGATGAGGGCAAAAGCCCATCATCTTCGGTTGCGTGTTGCCGATCATCGTAAACGTTCGGCAGAAAAGAGAAAGGCCAAGAAATCAAGGGGTTGAGTCGATGGGAGCTTGACATTTCAAATCAACTTCACTACACCAAAAAGAGTAGCCCCTTCCATGTCAAAGAAAATTATTAAACTGTGCAAAGAAGACGACTGCAAAAATGAGCAAACCACGATGGGTTATTGTCGTTTTCACTACCTGAAAAACTGGAAGAAAATCCGGGAAAAACAACGCAAGAAAGCCATCGCCAATTTGAACAAGTATGTCGAACATATCATGAACAAACATCCGGAAAATTATGTCGAGACCATCAAGCAGGATTTGCGTTTCTCCGACCGGTTCCAGAAGAAGGCGGAAGATTTTTTCGCCGATGAGGATTTCCACGACATCATGGAAGGGGTGAATATCGAGGAAGAGGTGGAGAATATTCTCGATAACCTGAAAGTCGACGAAACGTTCTGAAGTTTTCCCTCCGTATGAAAGCCTTCATCAAAACCTACGGTTGCCAGATGAACGAGCAGGATTCGCTCCAAATGAAGGGCTTGCTGACGCGAATAGGATACGTAGGCGCCTCGGAGCCGTTCGACGCCGATTTGATCCTGATGGTCACCTGTAGCATCCGTGAAAAAGCGGTTCACAAGGTTTACAGCGACCTGGGACGGTTGCGGCCGCTTGTCGAGAACAATCCCAACCGTATTATCGGACTTGCCGGATGCGTTGCCCAGCAGGAGAAGGAAAATCTGCTCAAGCGTTTTCCGTTTCTCGATCTCGTGTTTGGCCCCGACGCGATCGGTCGGCTTCCCGAAATGGTCGACTCGGTGCGCCGGAGCCGCGAAGAGAAAAAGAGACGGCCGATTGTAGAAACACGCTTCTCTTCCCGAAAGGATTTCGAGTTCGTCAATCTGATCGCCCAGGATGATGAAGGCAAGGTAAAAGCTTATGTCACGATCCAGAAGGGATGCGACAATATCTGTTCGTTTTGCATTGTCCCATCGGTCCGCGGGTCCGAGGTTTCCCGTCCGAGCGACGATATCGTCAAAGAGGTGCGGGAGCTGGTTTCATTGGGGGTGAAGGAAGTTACGTTGCTCGGTCAAAACGTCAATTCCTACGGCAAAAAATTCCCCGGTGAAATCTCGTTTGTCCGCCTGCTCCGCCGCATTGCCGCCGAAACGGATATTCAACGTTTGCGCTTTACCAGTTCGCACCCTCAGGACGTGGGGGACGATCTTGTCGAATGCTATGCCGACCTCAAGGTTCTTTGTTCCCATTTTCATCTGCCGGTGCAGTCGGGTTCCAACAAGGTATTGGCCGCCATGCGAAGGTATTATACACGCGAGAATTATCTCGATATCATCCGGAAACTAAAGGGGGTACGCCCGGATATCGCCATCACAACCGATTTGATCGTCGGTTTTCCGGGTGAAACGGAAGAGGATTTCCGGCAGACGCTCGGTCTGGTTCGTGAGGTTGGATTTGACTTGGGCTACTCCTTTGTCTATTCACAACGTCCGGGAACAAAGGCCGCCCGAATCAAAGACGACGTTACCTTGGCGGAAAAGGAGACCAGACTCGGGATATTGCAGGCTTTGCAAACAGAGGTTGCTCAATCCAAAAATAACGCCCTGCTCCATAAAGTTGTTGAGGTGCTGGTTGAAAAGGAGGATGATTTCGGGCAGAATTTGATTACCACCAGGTGGCTTGGAAGGACAAGTTCGAACAAGATTGTCCATATATCCATCGGACCGGCGGCCCGGGAATTGATTGGGGAGACAGTGGCGGTCCGGATTACAAAGGCCAATCCTTATTCCCTTGTGGGGGAGGTTGTTTGAATGATCAATGACACGATGATTCGAATGAAAGTGACCGGCCTGACGATCGACCCGTTTACCAACATGCCGATCATCATCCTCAAGGATTTGGATGAAAAGATGGCGCTTCCCATCTGGATCGGCCTTATCGAGGCCTCTGCCATCGCCACGGAGCTCGAAAAAATTGAACTTTCCCGGCCGATGACCCATGATCTGATGCGGAATATTCTGGATACTCTTCAGGTAACCGTTACGCGGGTGGAAGTGACCGATTTGACCGACAATACTTTTTTTGCCCTCATTTATCTGAAAAAGGACGGAAAGGAATTTATCATGGACAGCCGCCCGTCGGATGCCATTGCATTGGCCCTGCGGACAAAAGCCGAGATTTATGTGGATAAAAAAGTCATGGATAAATCGCGTCGGATCGATCTTTCCAAACAGGTCGATTCGGGGCAGGTGAAAGAACAAAAATGGACAGAGCTGTTGGAAAATCTCAACCCCGAAGATTTCGGCAAATACAAGATGTGATATCCCCTTTAAGATCTCATTTGCGGTTTTGGCTTCCCCCGGCCGTTTGTTACTTCATCATTCTTTTTTTCTCGGTGGTTGGTGTGCCCGATCCTCTCGAAAAGGTAACGGCGGGTCTTGACAAAGTTCTCCACTTTCTTGAATTTTTGGTTTTGGGTGTTTTATTCGGACAGGCGGTTTTGAAAGAGCGCCATTACCAAAGGGTGCCGTTTCGAACCAAGTATCTTGTCGTCATCGCGGCCCTTGTCCTGTCGGGGATGGGGGAGTTGCTTCAATTTTTAAACAGCGAGCGTTCTCCCGAGCTGTTTGACTATTTTTCAAATGTGGCCGGATTTGGAACGGGGCTTTTGTATTGGCAGGGGCTTCGGGCTGTCCGGAGAAAGCATTTTCCCGGGTGATTATTCCGTTCAACAAGGTCAGCCCCCGAATTCATCCAGGTGTTTTCATCGCTCCTCAGGCTGTTGTCGTCGGCGATGTGGAGATCGGAGAGGGATCGTCAATCTGGTTTCAGACCGTTGTCCGTGGCGATGTGAATTCCATCCGCATCGGGAAAAGGACGAACATTCAGGACCTTTCGGTGGTGCACGTTTCGAACGCCGACGGACCGAAGCCCGCAAAAACAGTGATCGGCGATGACGTCACCGTCGGCCATCGCGTTATTCTTCATGGATGCACCATTGGCAACGCCTGCTTGATCGGCATGGGATCGATTATCATGGACGATGTGGTGGTGGGGGAGGGCTCTTTTATCGGCGCCGGGTCGCTTGTCACCGAGGGGATCGTCATTCCACCGGGGCAGTTGGCCCTTGGCCGTCCCGCCAAGGTGATTCGCCCCTTAACCGACAAGGAGCGGGCAATGATTCCGTATCTTTCGAATCACTATGCCCGGCTGGCTGAGAGTTATTTGAAGCAGGGAATACGGTAAGGGTATTATGGATGGTGTTCGATATTTTTTTCAGCCGATTTCTTTTCTTGGGCTTTTTCCGAAAGCCACACCTTAATCAAGGCCTGGTAGGCAATGTCCATTCCCGCCGCGATTCGTTTGATTTGAGTCAGAAGGGGTACGGGAAGCCTGAGAGAAATCGACTGCACCGGCGGTTCATAAACCAGATTGACCCGGTTTTTTTCCGACAGATCCAATGCCTCGGTGGCATCGTGCTGATCCCAATAGGCTGTCATTTCGTCTTCAGTGGGAGTGTTTCTTTTTTTCTTCGACATACCAGCTCCTTTCTTTCTGGCTCATCGGTCGGGCACTGATGACTCGCACCCGATCGCCCCTCAAGGTAAAGGCGACAAACAGCGTTTTTCCGGCGCCTGTTTCGCCAAAACAGACATACCGCTTTTCCTCTTCCGAAGAATGACGGGTATCCGGATAAATCAACGGTTTGCCAAAAAATACCTCCTCGGCCTCCTCGCAGGTAACAGTGTGTCTTTTAAGGTTTTTATTTTTGTTGCCCTCATCCCAGTCAAACCCGGAATATGTTATATCCATCGATGAGATATTGTAGCAATATGAATATGATATGTCAAAAATATATTTTATGAATTACTAATAAGAAATTAATAATACACAACTTTTTTGCAGGGATGCCTATGGGAAGGCAGAGCATATTGATGGGAGAAAACGTTGGGGGCGAGCCGATCGAAGCCAACGTTTCTTTGAGCGAACCATCCGGCGCGGGCATTTGGATGAAAAAAGACCTTGCTTTATTTTCCATGATTAAGTAAGATTTATCTAGATCTATCTAGGAGGATTCAGTTATGTCTCGGGAAGAAGCCTTGGCGACCAAATTGCCGGCGGACCTTAAAAGAAGCCTCGATTCGGTGTGTAAAAAATTGGGGTTGAGAAAGAATTTTGTGATTGAATCGGCGTTGCGCGAAAAATTGGAGGACTTGCTCGATAGGCACGATCTGCAGGAAGCGGTCCGTGAAGCCACCGGTTTTCACGATTGGGAGCCCATCAAAAAAACGCTTAAAAATTAATTTCCATGAGTTACCGTATTATCCTGGAAACGCGAGCCAGAAAGGAATTCCTCGATCTTCCGCGGGAAGTTCAGATGAAAATCGGCGATATTTTTGACGATTTGAAGGCGAACCCCCGCCCTCCCGCTTCGAAAAAGTTGACTGGTCAGGAGGGGTATCGCATCCGCAAAGGGGATTACCGGATTCTTTACACCGTTAACGACAGACAATCGTCGGTCACCATTTATCGTGTCGGCCATCGAAGAGAAGTGTACCGCTGAAATGATTGGTCAAATAGTCGCCTCCCTCGCCGCCGCACGATTGGTGGCGCCAGGGGCATTTTGCTTATCTTCCTCGTTTCGGCTCAGATCATATTTTTTCGTAACGAACCCACTCGATTGGGAGATGACCCAAAAATCGTTTTGCTTGATATCAGCGCGCACGATGGGCTATATCGCTAACGGTGGCGGCCATTGTCAAAAAAGAAGAGAACGAAAAGCTCCTTCAGGCCCGGCAGAGTTTCATCGAGGGGGCGGGGCGGATTTCGGCCTCGCTCCTCGGCATTTTGAACCGCGTTTGCGGTCAGATTTATGCGCTCCTTTTTCTCTCTCCCGAGCCGTTGTCGCTGGACGATATTGTGGCGGAGCTGGGGGTATCGAAGGGAAATGTGAGCGTCAACATCCGCGTTCTGGAGGACTACAAGCTGGTAAAAAAAGTTTGGGTGAAGGGGACGCGAAAGGATTATTATCAGGCGGTCGACACGCTCCCCACCAAGATCATCAAGGAATTTTTTGAAAAAATCAGGCGGAATATCCGCGACAGTCTCGACATGATCGATGATTGTTGTGCAACAGTCGATGGAGCGAAAGGGGTCGAGAGTGAGGCCCAATTCATGCTTGAACGCCTGAAACGGATTCAGTCCTTTTATAAAAACGCCAATTTTCTCTTCGAAGCGATCTATTCCGGCCAAAAAATAGATACGAGTGTTTTGAAAACAGTGATTGAAGGATAGCAAACAAAGAGGGCCTCTTTGGACTGAGCAATTTTCGTTCCCGCCAGCCACATCCGCCGGCGAGACAGCTCAACTCATGGCGGCTTACGAAAATTGCGAAGGGAAAGGGGCTCTCTTTGTTTGCGAAGTGATGAATTTTGTTGACACCCCCGTCTCCTTTCTGTACAACCACCCTAACAAAAACGAAGTAAATTCATATATTTAGAACGTTTAGAAAACTCTAAACGCTCATCAATCCGGACAATAAACACAAGGAGGATGCCATGGGGAAAGCCCTAGAAACAACCTTAGCTAAAACAGCCAAAGCGGCATGGAGCGTGTTCCAAGCCGTGAATAAACGGATTCCGGAAGGGAAACCCTTTCAACCGGTATGGGCCGATCGTCCTCTTTTAAAAAGTTATGAAAAGGTAAAGCCCCCCCTTGGCTGGCCGCGTGAAACCGATTCTCTTTGCCCCGACTGTGTCAAGGAAACGCGGGCCAAAATCATCAATGGGGAAATCAGCGTTGATGTTCTTCGCAACGAAAAGCCGGCCGAAATCAAATCCAAAATTATCGAGCGGGACGGCAAGATCTGGATGGTGAAGGATTGCCTCAAACATGGTCATTACGAAGATGTCATGGCCATCGATCCAAAATTTTTGCAACGGATGGAAGACCTCTATCCGGGAAGTGATTTTTACGCCCCGCACAAAATCCGCGAGCATGGCAGTTCCTCCATTACTTACGGCCGCGGTTCCGTGATGACTATCGACCTGACCAATCGCTGTAACATGATGTGCGACCCCTGCTTCATGGATGCCAACCAGGTCGGCTATGTACACGAACTCAGCTTGGGCGAGGTGAAGAAAATACTGGATGATTCCATTTCGGTCAAACCGAGACGCCAGATGTCGATCCAGTTTTCCGGCGGGGAACCGACCATTTCGCCTCATTTTATCGAGTCCATCAAGTATGCCAAGGAAGTCGGCTACTTTTCAGTTCAATGTGCCACCAATGGAATCCGCTTTGCGGAGGATCCCGAGTTTGCAAAGAGGGCCTATGAAGCCGGTTTGCGGATCGCCTATCTCCAGTTTGACGGAGTCGGGAATGAAAACCATGAGCACCGCAAAATCGGAAACCTCTTCGACATCAAGCTCCGGGCGATGGAAAATCTCTACAATGCCGGGATCGACATTGTGCTGGTTGTTACCATCGTCAATACGGTGAACGACCACCAGGTGGGGAGGATCATCGAATTTGCCGTTCAGAACAGCGATAAAATCAGCTTTATTTCGTTTCAACCGGTATCGTTTACCGGACGCGACGAAGATATCACCCCGGAATTGCGCCATGCCCAGCGCTATACGCTGTCGCATCTGGCCCACGATGTGAAAAAACAGACCGGCCTCACCGAACCGCTTCGCGACTGGTTTCCGCTTTCAGCTGTTGCCCCGTTTTCCGATTTTACCGACATGATGAAGGGCCCTGACCAGGATTGGGGAACGCTGAAGTGCGGCTGTCATCCCAACTGCGGTGTCGGAACGGTTCTGTTAGTCAATAAGGAGACCAAAGAATTTGCTCCTCTGGGCGAAATGCTCGATATCGAGCAGTTTCTCAAAGATGTCACCGTTATCAACGACGCGGCCCGGGGCCCTAAATCGTCTAAAGCCCAGATGGCGATGGCCATTTTGAAGAATTACAATCCGGCCAAGGCGCCGAAAGGTTTCGAGCTCAAGGATCTCATTCAAAAGTTCGACAAACAAAGCGGGGGCTCGATGGGGGGGGAATACGGTGTCGGGGCTGAGCGCAAAAAAGACAAATGGCTTTTCATGTTCGTTGCCGGCATGTGGTTTCAGGATCTCTGGAACTACGATTTCCGCCGAACGGAACGCTGCATTATTCCCTACGGGACGCAGGAAGGGGAGATATCCTTCTGTGCCTACAACACGGGCGTCGGCTGGCGTAACATTGTCGAAAACATGTACAAGGTGTCGAGTGTCGGGAAATGGTACAAAGAGAAGGGGCGGCATCCTGTTTATGCCGATGGCAAGCCGGTGGACCTGCCCAGTTTTGACAATACGCTCAAGGTGCCTGGGCTTCCCAGTTACGATGCCGCCGCCAAGGCCTATAGCCGAAAAGTAGCCGTTGAAAAAAAGGTCGTGAACGCCTAGTACTACGATAATTTAGTTTTTACTTAGCGAAGCGTTTGTAAAAACAATATTAATAAGTACTTGTGCCATTCAAAAAGAAAAAAAATTAAATGGTCAAGGTACTAGGGTCGTTGCCTCGATGAATTTCAATTCCATCTGGATCTCTCTGGGGCCTCTCATCGGTTTTAATGTCCTCCTTTTAAGCACTGTCCTTGTTTTTCGTCCCGTCTACCGAAAAAGAGACCGTCTCAAAGAAGTTGAAGAACGCCCTGCTTCCAGGTTGTTGAACCGTTGGATGAGGGAATACTGGCTTTGGCTGACCGATCCCTTTGTCCGCCTTTTTGTCCGCCTTGGCATTTCGCCCAATACACTGACAACCATCGGTGTTGTTATTGGTTTTATATCGGGTTATTTTTTCTGGAAAGGGCACTTTGGTTTGGGGGGTTGGCTCATGATCTTTGGAGCGACCTTCGATACTTTTGACGGCCGGGTCGCCAGGGCCACAAACCGTGAAAGCAAATCGGGGGCTTATTACGATTCGGTGATGGACCGGATTTCCGAAGGGACGGTGTTTATCGGCTTGGCGCTTTATTATCACAATCACTGGGCCCTCTGGATTGTGCTGGCGGGGCTTCTTGGCGCTTTTATGGTCAGTTACACGCGGGCCAAGGGGGATTCGAACGGCATCAGTTACGAGGGGGGTTCCATGCAACGGCCGGAACGGATCGTTTATCTCGGCGTCGGCGCCATTTTTGCCCCGGTGTTCGGGCATTTTCTCAAGTTTCTTTCACCCAATATCAACGATTATCTCTATCTTCTTCCTCTTGGGTTTGTCACCCTTATGTGCTGGAGCACCTCGTTTAATCGGATACATACCGTGATGAAACGCCTCGACGAAAAATCGGGAGGCTGATAGTTTCTCTTTCATGAATGGTTTAAACCGGCTCGGCCGCGAAAAAAGCCCCTATCTTTTGCAACATAAGAACAATCCGGTGCATTGGTATGCTTGGGGGGATGAGGCTTTTGAGGCGGCTCGGGAGCAAAACAAGCTTATCTTCCTTTCCATCGGCTATTCCACCTGCCATTGGTGTCATGTGATGGAACATGATTCATTTGAAAAAGAGGAGGTGGCCGATCTCCTCAACAAACATTTCATCAGTATCAAGGTTGACCGGGAAGAGCGGCCGGACCTCGACCAAATCTACATGGAAGCGGTGATGGGAATGACCGGAAGCGGGGGGTGGCCGATGTCTGTCTTTCTGACTCCCGATCTGAAACCGTTCTACGGCGGAACCTTTTTCTGGCGGCCGCAGTTTCTTCAGCTTCTGGCCGGACTTCAGAAGATGTGGGAGACCGATCCGGAAAAAATTCGAACCTCCGGCAGGGAAATCGCCGATTATCTGTCTGACAAACCAAAACGGGCCCTTCAGGGAAAACTGGGGGAAAATACGCTCCGCCAGGCCTTCTCCCTTTATTCCACGAGCATTGACGGCGTGTACGGAGGATTCGGGCATGCACCGAAGTTTCCGCGATCGACCGATCTTTCCCTCTTATTGCGCATTCATCGCAGAACCGGGAGCACCGAAGCCTTGGCGATGGTGGAAGTGACTCTCGATAATATGGCGCGAGGCGGAATCTATGACCATTTGGGGGGCGGGTTTCATCGTTATTCCACCGACGCCGAATGGCTTACTCCCCATTTCGAAAAAATGCTCTATGACAACGCCCTTTTGGCTTGGACCTATCTGGAGGCTTATCAGGTAACACAGAAGCCGATGTATGCCTCCGTTGCCCGTGAGACGCTCGATTATATCTTGCGTGATATGACCAGCCCTGATGGAGGGTTCTATTCCGCCGAGGATGCCGACAGCGAAGGGGTGGAGGGAAAATTTTATTGCTGGATGGAAGATGAACTGGAGAAAGTCCTGACACCGGAGGAATTCGAAAAGATTAAAAATATCTATGGCGTCTCCCATGACGGAAACTTTGAACACGGGATGAATATCCTTCATCTCTTAAGAAAATATGACTGGCCGGTCAAAGACGATCCTTTGATCAAGAGCGCCCATCGAAAGCTTTTCGATATCCGGGAAAAAAGAATCCATCCGCTGAAAGACGACAAAATTTTGACCGACTTAAACGGCCTGATGATTTTTTCGCAGGCCTTGGGGTATCAGGTTTTGGGCGATGAAAAATACCTGAAAGCGGCGCAGGGTGCGGCGCGGTTTATTGGGAAAAAACTCTACCGTAACGGGGCCCTGTTGCATCGCTATCGGGACGGAGAGGCGGGCATCAACGGCTTTGTGAACGACTATGCCTTTTTCATCCACGGGTTGATTGGTTTATTTGAATCTGATTTTGACCCGAAATGGCTCTTGTTGGCGGAAGAGCTCCAAGGGAAACAGGATGAGCTGTTTTGGGATTCCAGGGAAGGGGGTTATTTTTTCACCGCCGCAAACCAAGCCGATCTGATTGTCCGGAAAAAAGAGATGCACGACGGGGCCTGCCCCTCCGGAAACTCCGTGTCGGCCCTGAACCTGCTGAGGTTCTCGGGCCTTACATTTAACACGGGGTACTGGGACAAGGGGGAGGGGATTTTTGCGGCCCTGGCGGGGGATGTGGGGCGGTATCCGGCCGGTTATTCAATGACGCTGATTGCGCTGGATTACCTGCTGGATGCCTCCAAAGAAATAGCAATTATCGGGCCTTCGTCTCGCGAGGCGATGGCTTATCTCTACAGGACGTTTTTGCCCAATAAAGTTCTCGCGATGTCGGTGGGTCCGGTAAACGACATTCCCCTCTTGAAGGGGCGCGAGGCGATTGACGGCAAAGCGACTTTTTATGTTTGTGAAAATCAAACGTGCCGGCTCCCCACAAACGATATTGAAGCGGCCAAAAAAATCATTTTAGATTTCAAGAAGTACGATCTCTAGTCTCCCCCCCTTTATTTATTCCCTCTTGTCATCACCGGCTGATTCTCCCACACCAAAGTAAATACAGTCGGGATGATGAAAGACAATTGCCGAAACGCTGGCGTCGGGGTCCATCATGAATCCTTCCGTCAGTTGGATGCCTATTTTGTCCGGCTGGATCAATTTCCAGATTCCCGTTTGATCCTCCAGATTGGGACAGGCGGGGTAACCGAAACTGTAGCGCTTGCCGCGGTATTTGGCGGTGAAGCGATCCTTCATGGTCATCTCCTTTGGGTCGGGAAAGCCCCAGTCCTCGCGGATCCGTCGATGGAGCCATTCGGCGCACCCCTCGGCCGTCTCGAGGGCTAGGATGTTCAAGGTATGGGATTTGAGATAGTCCCCCTTGTTTTTCCATTCCTCCGCGATTTCGCGGATTCCGAAACCGGCGCTGACGGCAAACAAGACGACATGGTCCCTGAAGACACCCCTCTCCCTGACCCTCTCCCCCAAGGGGAGAGGGGAATTATTTCCCCCCCCTCCCTTGAGGGGAGGGGGTTGGGGGGAGGGTGGCAAGATAAAATCGCTAAGACAAAGGCCGTCCTCTTTTCGCTGACGGTGAAAATGGAAGGTGTGTACCGGTTTTTTGCCGTTGGGGTCGAAAAGATGAATCGAATTCCCATCGCCCTCCGCCTCAAAAAACTGCCAGACCGATTTTACTTTCATGAATTTGAGCGCTTCCTCTTTTACTTTTTCAACTTGTTCGTCCAAAGCGATTGCCTTTGGGTCGCGATCGGCCAGTTTGTTTTCGAAATTTCCCTTGAAGCCCAAGTGGCGGACATAGAGCATCAGGGGATTGATGTAGCCCCAGAGTTCTTTGAGTTGGGGGACATCCCGGACTTTTCGATCCAGATAAGGGGCCGGGGGGGTCGGGATGTCGAGGCGGACTTTTTTGCTTCGGATGGTGGATTCGGGGGAGAGGGGGCCACCGGAGGGGGCCATCCCTACCGGTTCCGCCATTTGTTTGCGGTACTCCTCCTCCAATTCCTTTTTCATCGTCGGATCCCGCAATTTATTGGCCAAGGCAAGACCGGTCATGGCATCTTTCGAGTATAGAACCAGCTGTGTGTAGCTTGGGGCGATTTTTTTGCGGGTGAACTGATCCGAAAGGGCGGCGCCGCCGACAAGAATCGGGATTTGAATGCCGGCCTCCTTCAAATCGCCCGCAGTAATGGTCATTTGCTGGGCCGATTTGACGAGCAGGCCCGAGAGGCCGATGATATCGGGCTTGTGCTCATGATAGGCCTTGATGAGCTCCTCGGGAGGGACCTTGATCCCGAGATTGATCACTTCGTAACCGTTGTTTTTTAAGATGATCTCAACCAGATTCTTGCCGATGTCATGGACGTCCCCTTTTACGGTCGCCAAAAGGATCTTCCCTTTGGTGGTCACCTCCGATTTTTCCATGAATTGTTCCAAATGGCCCACCGCCGCCTTCATCGCCTCGGCCGATTGAAGCACCTCGGCCACAATCAGTTCATTGTTGTTGAAGAGACGTCCCACCTCGCTCATTCCAGCCATCAGGGGGCCGTTAATGATGGCGAGCGGCTTCGCGCCTTCTTTTAATTTCAGATCCAGATCGGCGATGAGGCCGTCTTTGGTTCCCTGGATGATGTATTGGGCGAGGCGTTCGTCCAGCGGCAGTTCCGCTGTGGGTTTTTTTTCTTTTTTAGCGGCGCCACGATAAAATTCGGTGATGACGGTAATGTTGGTTTTATTGACAGCTATTTTTTGTTCCCTTGTCTGTTTGCGCCAATCGGCAGGCATGGTCGGATCGGACGATCGATTAAGCAACAAGTCCTCGGCCAATTTGTGTTCCTTTTCGGGAATGGAGGCGTATCGCTCCAACTTTTCGGCATTCACAATCGCCAGATCGAGCCCGGCCTTGGTGCACTCATAAAGAAATATCGAGTTCACCACCTCCCGGGCCGCCGGGGGGAGGCCAAACGAGACATTCGAGATGCCCAGTATCGTACGACAGTTTGGAAAGTTTTGCCGGATGAGCCGGATTCCCTCGATAGTCTCCACAGCGCCGCCGATGTAATTTGCATCACCAGTCGCACAGGGAAAGACGAGCGGGTCAAAAATAATATCGGTTTCAGGTACGCCATATTTCTTTGTCAGCAGGTCATAAGAACGTTCGGCAATCGCCAATTTTCGTTCGCGCGTGAAGGCCTGAGCTTGGACCGGATCTTCATCGATACAACCAACCACCACTGCCGCTCCATACTTTTTTATTAAAGGCACAACGTGCCCGAACTTTTCCTCTCCATCTTCCAGATTGATGGAATTGATGATTGATTTTCCCTGACAATAGGTGAGCGCCTTTTCAACCGCCTCCGGATGGGTCGTGTCGATCATGATCGGCGCCTTGATCTTGCGGATCAGTTTTTCGTAAAAGGGTTCGATGTCTGGCAGTTCATCGCGGTCTGTGCTTTGGAGACAGACATCGACCACTTGGGCGCCGTTTTTGACCTGCCGCCTGGCGATATCGGTGGCTTCGTCCCATTTTTCGCCATTCACCAAATCTTTGAAAAGGCGCGATCCGATAACGTTCGTTCGCTCGCCGACGAGCAGAGGCCGATTGTCCGCGGTGGCCTCGACTAGTTCGATACCGGAGAAGAAGACACGGTTTTTGGAACCATGCGGCGAGCGGCGTGGTTTTTTCCCCTCGGTCATCTGCGCGATGGCGCGAATGTGATTGTGTGTGGTTCCACAGCAGCCGCCGACGATGTTGATCCATCCGTTGTCAATGAATCGCTCCAACTGCCTGGCCAGCGATTCCGGTGTTTCGAGGTATTTACCGTCTTCGTTGGGGAGGCCTGCGTTGGGATAACAGGAGACAGCCGGATCGGCCAGCTCATGGATCGTCCTGATATGGTCGGTCATGAATTCGGGTCCGGTGGCGCAGTTTAGACCGATGGCCAGGAGATCAACGTGAGAAAGCGAAACCACAAAAGCGTCGGCCGCCTGACCGGCAAGCATGGTTCCCATCGGTTCGATGGTTCCGGAGATGATCAAGGGGACTTTTTTGTCCGATTCCTGAAAGGCCTGATGAATGCCGATGACGCCCGCCTTGATATTTCGGGTGTCTTGGCAGGTTTCCAGAAGGAAGAGATCGACACCGCCGTCCAACAGGCCTAAGGCCTGTTTTTTAAAGTGATCAATGAGTGCTTCAAAGGTCACTCCTCCCGTGACGGTGATGGCCTTCGTCGTGGGGCCCATCGAGCCGGCGACAAAACGGGGTTTCTTCAGTGTTGAGAATTCCATTGCCGCCTTTCGGGCCAGTTCGGCGGCGGTTTTGTTGATCAGATGGGTTTTATCCTGAAGACCGTATTCCGCCAAGACCAACGGGGTGGCGCCGAAGGTGTCTGTTTCGACGATATCTGAACCGGCTTCAAAGTATTTCCGGTGGATGTCGAGAATCACATCCGGGCGGGTGAGGACCAGGTTTTCGTTGCACCCTTCGAGGGAGGAACCCCCGAAATCGTCCGCGGTCAAATTTTGTCTCTGAAGCATCGTCCCCATCGCCCCATCAAGGACCAAGACCCGCTCTTTAAGGAGATCCCTAAGATCATTGATTGTGGAAGAGACAGCGCCGCGGGTTTTTTTTATCATTCGAACCACCGTCTTTCTCGGAGCCCCTTTTTGAGAAGTATTTCCGATTCACTCCAGACGCGGGCATGAATTTTTTTTATCTGCTTCATATTATCGGCCTCTGACGGCTTAAGCCTGTATTTAATCGGTTTCCCGAGATAATGAACGATTTTACGGGGACAGGGAAGGCCGCCGAGCCCCAAAAAAACCGGAAAGGGAAAATAGCGATGGAACATTTTACCGGCCAAATGTCGGGTCGATTTTTCAAAAATATGATAGACATCGTCGATCCCAACCGACATGCAGGGGACAATCGGCGCCTTCGCCAAAACAGCGGTTTGAACAAATCCGATCCGGTCTTCCCACATCAACTGATATTTCATGCCGGAGGGTTTCATTCCTTCCCGTTCCCCTCCCGGAAAAACGCAAACGAGCTCTCCTTTTTTCAAGAGTCGGACAGCATTCTCAGGTTTTGCATCAACCATTCCGATGTTCAAGGCCACTTCTCTTAAAACCGGAATTCGCCATGAGCGCCGATGAACCAATACGCGGATTCTCCGCCCCGTTTGTCGATATATTCTCCGGCCGAGAAGAATAAGATCGAGGGGTATAAAACCATGATTTAATACCAATAGAGCGGGAGAACGGGAAGGAATATTGTCAATCCCGACCACATCGTAGCGAAAATACCTTTCTACAAGCCGCAAACTTCCAAGAAAGTATTTGAGAATTTTGGAGTCGTTGAAATAAAGGTGGTCTTCGTCCCCGGGGCGGTAGGGATTAAAGAGGATGTCTTTCTTGGACATTACACCTTCCGATCAATAATCGTCGTCACACCCATTCCCATGCCGACACATAAAGTGACCAGTCCGTAGCGTTTGTCCTGCCGCTCGAGTTCATCCAGCACCGTTCCGAGAAGCATCGCCCCGGTGGCTCCCAGTGGATGCCCCAAGGCGATTGCGCCGCCGTTGACGTTGACCTTTTCGAGGGGAATTTCCAGGTCTCTGGATACCGCCAATACAACCGGTGCA
>JACQOY010000211.1 GCA_016207765.1 Deltaproteobacteria bacterium
ATCTTCAACCTTGAACTTTGAACTTTTAACTTTGAACTTTCCACTGAGATTAGTCTCCTTCGGCATTTTGTGGTTTTTTCTGGCCCTCTCCGTCGAATCCTCGATTTTTCCCATTCAGGACGTGATGTTCGAACACCGTGTTTATCTCCCCAGCGTCGGGTTCTTTATGGCGATGAGTGTCGGGTTGTTTGGAAGAAATTGGTTGAAGACGTCTGCAAGGCCCGCTCTTTGGACTATTGTCATCACGGTTTTGGTTGTCATAAGCCTTGGGGCGGCGGCGTGGCGAAGAAACTTTGTCTGGGCCGATACCGTCACCTTGTGGCAGGATGTCGTCACGAAAGCGCCGCATAACGCCAAAGGGCACCACAATCTGGGGAGCGAATTCGGAAAACGGGGGCGCCTTGAGGAGGCAATCCGGGAATACAAAACCGCCCTGGAACTCGAACCGAATTATCCGGAGGCCCGCAAAAATCTCGGCAACGCCTATGCGTTGCAGGGGCACGTTGAAGAGGCGATCATGGAGTACAATGAGGCCTTGCGTCTCAAGCCGGACTATGAGGAGGCGAGGAAGAACCTCGAGTATGTCGTTAAAAACCGGGGACAGTTGATTAGCCCTTAAACCCATGCGCATTCTCTTTATCAATAAAGCCTCTCTCACGCATGAAGGGGGAGCCGAGATCCGGTCGCGGGAGATCGGAAAAAGGCTCGTCTCCGCCGGCCACGAAGTCGTGGTGTTTACGGCAAAGACCCATCCCCAGGATTCCCCCTTTGAAATTCTGGACGGGATGAAGCTCTATCACAAGAAGGTCCTGCCGGATTGGTTGGTGCGAAGATTTCCCTTCCCCCATTATCTCCCGCAGGCGGCGGCCAATCTGTTTTTGATGTTTCATCTTTGCTCTCTCCTCAAAAGGGAAAAGTTCGACATGATCCGGGAGGATGTTTCCCCCTTTCCCCCCTCGTTTTTACTGTCCCTTGTCCGGCTTAAAGTTCCAAGACGCATCGCTGTGGTCCATAACCTCCCCGGAACCCTGAAAGGGTGGCTCAAGTTTTACGGTCCGGTTTACGGGATTGCCGGTTTTCTGTTCGATCGCCTTCTTCGGGCCGGATGGTTAAAGTATGATCGGATTGTCTGCGCCGCCAAATGGCTGGCTGATGACCTTCAACGTTCTCCCGAAATTGCGGCCAAAGTTGCTTATGTGCCCAATGGGGTCGATTTGGAGCGGTTTTCCGGTAGGGGCGTGATTGACCCCATTAAGAGGGGCCGCTCTTTATGCGGTCACGCCCATCCCACTCCCATCCGCCTCCTTTCCATTGGACGTCTCGTGGAGAACAAGGGGTATCGTTACCTGATCGAGGCGTTGTCCTTATTGAAAGCCGATTTCCCGCAGGTCAAGCTGGTCATCTATGGTCAGGGACCGTTGAAGGTTCCCTTGACCGGTCTGGCCCGGTCGTTGAACGTCGGGGGGCAGATCGAGATTCGGTCACCGGTTGCGCGTGAGGAAATGCCACAGGTGTATTGTGACTTCGACTTTTTCGTCCTGCCATCCCTGACCGAGGGGCTCCCGATGACCATTCTTGAAGCCATGGCGATCCGGTTGCCCATCGTTGCATCGGATATCGCCGGGGTGAGGGAAATACTCGACGAAAATACGGCGACGCTGGCGGCCGCCCGAAACCCGGCGGATCTGGCTCATAAATTGAAATGGGTGCTCGATCACCCTGACGCCGCTGATAAAAAAGCCGAATTAGCGCATGAAAAAGTCAGGCAATATGACTGGGATATGATTGCAAAAGAGGAATTAGGCATCTGTTGAAAAATGTCATTCCCGCGAAAGCGGGAATCCATAATTTTTCGTGACCATTCTGGACCCCCGCTTTTGCGGGGGTGACGAAAATGAAAATTAACGTTCTGACTCCGTATCGAAAAGGGGGCCCCTACACATGGGGCGAGAATTTGGTCCGGGAATTAAACCGACGAGATATCCGCGCCCGGCATATCCACCGGATCCCCGAATTGCTTGCCTCCCCTTTTTTTAAGGACTGCGACATCATTCACACCGCTGTCCCCCTTCCATTCAATTTCTGGAACAAACCGATTGTCCTGACCGTTCACGGGGATTATCGGAGGGAAAAGAATATCTGGCAAAAGTTCTACCCCCTCGCCGTCAAAAGGGCCGACTGTGTGACCGTTCCGAGCGAATTCCTCAAAAAAGAACTGGGAATCGAAAGGGCCGTTGTCATCCCCAACGGGGTTGAAACGGCCTCCTATCCGGAAAACAAGCCGTTTGACTTAAACCATCTCAAGTTTGTCACCGTCACCAACTTCAACTTCTAGGGAAAGGCGTAAGGGGTGGAAAACCTGATCTGGATCCTCGATCGGTTCGGCCGGAGGAATTCC
>JACQOY010000212.1 GCA_016207765.1 Deltaproteobacteria bacterium
CCCCTCTGCAGAACGCCTGCCACCAGTCCGCCGAAGATGTTCACCACAGTAATAATGATGCCGGCGATGGCGTCCCCCTTGACGAATTTCATCGCCCCGTCCATGGCGCCGTACATTTTTGATTCCCGATGAAGCCCTTCGCGCAGACTTTTGGCCTCTTCCTGCGAGATAAGCCCCGCGCGAAGATCGGCGTCGATGCTCATCTGCTTGCCCGGGAGGGCGTCCAGCGTGAACCGCGCCGCCACCTCGGCCACCCGCTCGGAGCCTTTGGCGATGACAATGAACTGGATGATGGTGAGGATGAGGAACATGAGAACCCCTACCAGGAGGTTTCCGGCGGTGGCGAACTGCCCGAAGGTCTGAATAATGTGGCCGGCGTATCCTTGTGTAAGGATCAGCCGGGTGGAAGCGATGTTGAGGCCCAGACGGAAAAGAGTGGCCACCAGGAGCAGGGTGGGAAAGGTCGCTATTTTCATCGAATCGCTTATGGAGATGGCAACAAGGAGGAGCGTCAGGGCCCCAACGACATTGATGGCCAGAAGGAAATCAAGAATCACCGGCGGGAGGGGGATCATCATCATCGCCAGAACGGCGCAGACGGCGGAAATCAAGATGACGTTCCCGAACCGGGAGAGACTGCCAAAAACCCCGTCTTCAATCTTTTTAAACTGCAGTGTGGCGGCATCAAGTTGCATGGTTGGCTTTTGTCATTGCAAGAGCTGTGCCAAGTACGACAGGGTGTAGGGTTTAGGGTGTAGGGTTTAGGGAAAACAAGGGGTTATACATACGATCCACGATTCACTCCGCCTCGGGCGGACACGATCCACGAACAAAATCGACCGAAAATCGGACGGTACCGTCCGAAAATCGGACGGTATGCGCCTTATTCCCTGGGGGGAAGTCCGCCACACTGAAGTGAGGCGGAAGAGAGAGGGGGAGTTAACCTGTTGATTTATTTTACTTACGCACCCACGCACTTACGCACGTACGCACCTGCAAGCCTTTGGCATGGGAATTGCTTACGTCAAGGTCGGAGGACAAGTCCGATGTTGACAATACCCCATCAACGAACCCCCGAGTCTGCAAGCCCTCGCGGCATCGGCTTTAAGAAAAAGGGAGGGGATCAGTTTACTCCCAAGGAGCTTAAGGCTCTTATTTCTCTTGTCATTGAGGTGGGGATAAAGAGGTCCTATTCGGTCGATTATGTTGTTGAAAAGATCAATCGGCTTGTGCGGGAAAACCCGTTTTCCGCAAAAAAGCTTGGGCTCTCCGCCGATTATGGGACAATAAAAAGAATGGTTCTACAAAAAATGGACAGTCTGGCGTATAGGAAGTCTCTAAATACGGGTGCCAAAGATCCTGGGGTGATGAACAAAGACAAAGAAATGCTGACATATGGTCCCGTTGACGGGCAGTTGGTGGTTGACGGTATTTCCGCCGATGACATCAACCAAGGCGACATTGGCGATTGCTACTTTATGGCGGCCCTTTCCGCCGTGGCCGATGCCAATCCCCGGTTTCTTGAGGAATCGATTATCGACCAGGGGAACGGCACCTATTCCGTCCGCTTTTTCCGGAACGGTAAGCCGGTCTATGTGACGGTTGACAAGGATCTCCCTACGGAAAAGGAAAAAATCCACCACACTGATGGTTCAATCACCGAAGGCGATGACATCCCCGTTTACGGTTCAAGTACCGACAAAGGAGAGCTTTGGGTATCCATTATGGAAAAGGCCTACGCCAAGATGATGGGGGGCTATGAAAATATAGGGAACGGGGGAGTAGTATCCGAAGCACTGGTAACGTTGACCGGGTCCAGAATCGTAAGCCATTCTTACATCGGTTCACTTTCATCCGATGGATTGTACTCCGAACTTGAAAAGGCGCTTAAAGATGGAAAGTCTGTAGCGGCCAGTACCTATTCCGATGGTAGTAAATATACAGGCACGGGGCTTGTCGCCCGTCACGCTTATACAGTTCTTGATGTTCAAGAAGTTGGCGGGAAAAAGTATGTCGTTTTAAGAAATCCATGGGGACATGACGGTGAATGGGGTGAATCGAATGGTCTGGTTCCCGATGGAAACAACGACGGCAGTTTTATGATGCCCATTGAAGATTTTCAAAGACTGTTTACAGACATAGCCATTACGAAAGATGCGCCTCAGCCGATAAAAGATATGGCCGTACATAATACGCGCCCGTGGTATGTGCATGGGATGCGGGTCTAACCACCGTGGCCATGGCGGCTCCGTTTCCGGATCAAGAAAACTTGTAGAATAAGGAGTGAACCTTTGGTAGCTTTTCAAAATTACAATGAACCGTTTTCATTTGGCAACAACAGGTCTTTTTTTTGTCGCGGTTATTTCAATCCGGGGGGAGACTATGGATTTATCAACTTTAAACAGGGTTGATGCGGAACAGGCCTCAAGGCTGGCCGATAAAACCGACACTGACCACCGGCTGGTCTTTGATGGTTCGTCCACCATCAAGACGGTTGTTCATAAACCTGGCGACCTGCTGAAATCGCCGTTTACCCAGACCCCCTGCGTTTACTACAAGGTGGAGGTTCTGCATGAGGGGAAAGAGGCCGATGACTTTATCGGAACCACGGAATCCGAAGAACCTTTTTATGCCCTGATTAAAAATCATCTCGTTCAATCTGCCATCGTTCACGCCGACTTTGAACCGACTTTCAAAAAGACTTATCAACCAGGGGAGGAACCGGAATTAATCCGGCATGCCTTGGAACAGCTTGGCTTTTGGGAGGAGGCCTCGTCATACGCCGACTATACCGTTACCGAAAAGGTTCTCCTCCCGGAGCATCCCTACAAATTGACCGTTGAAAAACTTGGCTATGCCATTCCCCCTCAAAAACCGAAAGGAGAGCCGATCTATGGATATGGGTATCACTTCCATTTTAAATAACTTTCGAACGAGACTGCAACCCGGATTGTGGTGTGGCCTCTTTCTGCTCGCCCTGCTTGGGGGGTGTGGCGACAGTGATAGCGCCGGCATAAATGATAATACCGATGCGGTTGATAACGCTGATAACACTGACGCTGGAGGTGATGGTGGTATTACCTGTGGAGAGGGTGCCGCGGCGGTTAAAGCAGTCGAAAACTCTTATGTTACGGGTCTTCCCGAAGGGACAAGTGTTTCCCCAACGGACACAGGTTGCTCAAATCCCTACGCTTTTGAATATCAGATTAGTTCCACCGACTCAGGCGATCTGATTTTTTCATTTTACCTCGATGGTTTGGTGGATATGTCCAATGTGGTCGCCGATCGGGATGATGAAGCCTCCTTTGTTTATTTTCCCAATGAGTCCGACAAATCAAGTTTGGCGGCAGACCGCACCTTCTACCTTTATGTCCCATGCACTGAAGACGTTTCTTCCCTTCTTGTTTGCCCCGGCGTCGCTTCCCTGGAAGAAGTTGTGGAGGACTGTCCCGACAGTGTAACCCTTACACCTGCGACGGAGGTTGGCAATTACTGGTGGGACAGCCTCATAGGGGTCGAGAAAGATTGTGCAATCGAAGTAGGCCCTGAAAACTTGGGGGCCGGCTTCGGGGCAAAGGCGCTTTGACCAACCAGGAGCGAGACGCTCATGGAATTTTGATGGAGGAGGTTTTATATGTCCAACGAGATTTCTCAAAAACAATATCGCGATCCGCGTACGATGGACCCTTGGGACTATCAGGCGGCGATGTCCGGTTACATGTATGGAGAAGAATTCAAGCAGGTGTATA
>JACQOY010000213.1 GCA_016207765.1 Deltaproteobacteria bacterium
CCTGTAAAGGGGAAAAGCCGGCGCGTATCGATAAAACCCTCCTTGAAAGGCCAGCTCTCCGCTTTGGCTTGGGCCAACGCCCGATTGACCATTTCTTCCGTTCGGGCAAATCCCTCTTCGTCCTCCGGGGTTTTCACCGGTTCATGCCCCGCCAGGGCCATCGAGACGGTTAATGTTCTGAGAAACGGCTGATACCCCCCTGGTTTTTCGGGAGAAAAAACCCACCTCTCGGAAATGTCCGTCGAACGATCCTCCTTTTCCCACATCGGCAGGCGTTTTGTTTCCACCGATGGATCGCGCCTCAACTCGGTTTTCAGCCCGCTTTCATCCAGGTAACGGCGAATCTTTTCGACCGGCACCTTTTGCCCCATGCCGTTTCTGACAGGAACATGAAGAACCAGATGGTCCCCCGATACCAACCGGGAAACCGGCCTGGCGCTCAATTGAAACGCCTTCATCAGTGTTTCCGCCCATCCATGCAGATCAAAACCTCCCAACCCCTCCGGCAGGTGAAGGTCCAACTGATGCATATCCACCTTGTGGTAGTCGTGAAAGGAACGGTCCGCAAACATCTGCCGGACCAGACGTTGGACAAGCCGGCAGTAAGCGACCGGATCGATTTCTTGGCCATTGTGATCCCGGTTGGAAAACGAGATCACGATGTGATCCCCCCCGGAGGGCTTAAGGATCGGATCGGGCATGTTCATCATGCGGGCGGCCAGAAAAAGGGTGTCACGAACCCGGTTGAAATCGGTGTCCACTTCATCGAGTGGGGGATAAATGGCTTGATACGCCTTGAACGAATCGTATTCGAGGGCGGCCAGGTGTCGGTTTCCCGACAAGGCCACCTCCTGAAGGAAAAAATTGCTTCCAACCTCCTCTTTTGCATCGCCCCTCTGGACCCGAAAAACAGCATGTTGTTTGGGGGTCCAATTATTGCGGGGATCGGTAATCGCCTGCGAATAAAACGCCCGGTACCCTTCCAGCAATTGCCGGGTCACTTCTTGAAGCGCCTCAAGGCGGTCGGCAACATCGGAGGGGGGGGCATCGGGGGGAAGTTCCGCCAGACGGCGCGCCCGGGCCAGAAACTGCTCGATCAATCCCCCCCGGCTCCCTTCGCGGCTATGGGAAAGGTATCCTTTCATCCGTTCCAGGCGGGGAATAACCCTCAAAAGATGATTGACCAGAGGGTTAAGCCGGTCGTCGTTTTTCGGATGAAGCCCCGGAACGGCAAACTCCCCCAATTGGAATGCGGGAGTTGAGGAACCCGTTTCCGGCATCAGTTGCGGATTTTCCGACGGCTGATACTGCCCCGGGCCGACATACCCGGCAAACCGGCGTTGCGCCTTGAGCCAGCGCTCATGCAAGGGATCTCCACGGGGTGGAAGGGCCCCTTCCTCATAAACCGGATTTTGAATCGACCCTTTTACCCCGGCGGAGGGGGTATCCAGATCAGCCTGTTCCCGTTGTTCAAAAAAGGTGGTTTGGGCGGCAAGAAGACCGTTCATGCCGATCAGGGCCTTAAGCACCAGGGCATCAAGAGTTTGAATGACGACGGGATCCCGGCTTCCGCGAATCCGCTCAAACGGCGGTTCCTTCCTGCCAAGCAGTCGCCGCGCTTTCATCATTCCCATCTTCTTTAAATCATCCACCCGCAATTGGCCGCTGAATTCAATAACGGGGGCAAAGGCATCAAGATCATCCGGCGTTTTGATGGCATAGTCATAGAGATCCCGCCGCGCGATGACCCGTTCCGACACCACAATCCGTGGACTGAAAGAATCGATCACCTCCGGATCAACGCGCGGCATGGTCGCCAGCCGGGTTGCAATATCGCTTGAGTAATCGGTCAATTGGGCCCTCACCCTGGCGGCAGAGGGGGCCACAAAGGAAAAACTGGTCCGCTCCGGGTTTTGCACCATTCCCGGAAAATGCTCTTTGAGCCATCCTTTGACCACAGAAAGGAGAACGTCTCCATGACGCCCGCTGGAATCCTTTTCATTGAGCGAGGTCATGTTGATGTGAGCGCGGAAAACGGGAATCGGCTGATCTGATTCCCATAATCCGTTTCGGACCGAGTTGTAGAGCATGATCCAGATGGTGTCGTGTTCGAACAAAAGATCGCGCAGATCGACGTAGGCCCTTCTCAAAAATTTTTCCACATCGCGGTTGAAAAGATTGCTCCGCACCTCGGGCGTCGCTTCTTCGGGGGGGATAGCCGCAATTCCCCCCAAAACCTGCTCCATCACGAGCATCTCATCGGTAAAATAACTGCGCAAATCGGGGGGGAGCCTGAGATAGCGCCTTAACCCCTCATCGATCGGCGGCGAAATTTTTCCCGGAAGATCGCAGGCGAACAAAATCATCCCGTATCGGAGGAGATCCACCCCATATTCGGCAAATACTTCAGTCGGATCGATCTGGCGCTCCGTTGTGCCGTTTCTTCTGGGAACTATCTCATGAGCGTGGTGCGTAGCGGCCCCAAACCGGCGGGAGAGAATCCAAAACCATTCCTGAAACGTCTCCCTGTTTGTGGAGGCCACCTCCCGATAGGCCCCGCGGATCACCTCCCAGTCTTCAAGGACAAGCTCCCCCCTTTGGGCACCGGCAAGGATTTCCTCCCGTCGGCCAAGAATAGACGGGTCGGCCCCTTTGGTTTCATTATAGGCGTTAAAAAGAAATACCAGCTGATCATTGAGACTAATCGGCATAAATCACTTGTTTATCGGATTTGGGTTGAAAAAGTTGCGCGAAATAAGAGGAAAAAAGATAATAATAGAGTGTATAAAGAATGCTTATTTGAACGCTGTAGCGGCCTTTTGGGCCATATCGATGTAGGGAAGAGGCCAAATTCCAAGAAGAATCACCGCCACGGCGCAAAAAACAAGGGAAAGCATGAGGGGAAACGGAATTTCCCCCCCTTTCACCTTTTCCGGTGCGCCGCAGAAATACATCATCACCAGCGGGCGGAGATAATAATAGGCCGAAATGACCGTGGTGATCATGCCTAAAACGGCAAGGCCGATGAAGCCGTTCTTGACGGCAAAAGAGAAGATGCCGTACTTCGCGGCAAACCCCACCGTCGGCGGAACACCGAGAAGGGAAATCATGAAAAGCGAAAAAACCGCCGCCAAAACGGGGCGGGAATAGCCGAGGCCGGTCAAGTCGGCAAACTGGGTCGCCTCCCTTTTTTCATCCACCATCACCGAAAGGACGGCAAAGGCGCCGAGCGTCATGCAACTATAGCCGGCCAGATAAAAAAGGACCGCCGAAGAAACCGAGGGATCGAATTTTCCGCTCTGATAGCCGACAGACAACCCCAAGAGCAGATACCCGGCGTGCGATATCGATGAATAAGCAAGCATCCGCTTCACGTTATCCTGAACGATCGCCGCCAGGTTTCCCACCAGGAGGGTGAGGATCACGCAAATCTGAAGCACCTGCGACACCACCGCCGTGGGAAGGTAATTCAGCGCGGTGAGGACCCGGATGAAGAGGGCGAACGCCGCCACCTTCACGCCGGTGGCCATAAACCCGGTGACGGGGGTCGGGGCCCCTTCGTAGACATCGGGGACCCAGAAATGAAACGGAACGAGCGCCAGTTTGAAGAAAAAACCACCAAGCATGAGAACAACGGCAATTCGCGGCAAGAAAGCTGTATCGGGAAAAATAGCCACTTTATGGAATTCACTGAGACGAAACTCGCCAACAGCCCCGTAGAGAAGGACAATTCCATAGAGCAACAACGCCGAGGCGACAGATCCCATCACGTAATATTTCATCGCCGCCTCGCCGCTTCTGACATCGCGGCGGTTGAAACCGACCATCACATAAACGGCCAGCGACATGGTCTCGAGGCCGATGAAGTTGACAATCAGGTGATCGGAGGCGAAGAGAAAAATCATGCCGACAACCGCAAAGAGGGTGAGCGTCACCATATCGCCAGCCGGGCCGAGGCGGCCTGCCGGGCCGAGGCGGCCTGCCGGGCTCCCGCCGGCTGAAACTTTTCCCAGCAGGCGAAAGTAGGAGGCGGAGTTCAAAAGATGGAGAAGGCCGATAAAAATAACCAGGATGACAAAAAAGCGGGTTGCCTTGTCGGAGACCAGCAGATCCTGGGCGATGGTCTCTCCCGAGAGCCACTGCCGAAAGGCAAAAAAGAGGGCAACGGCCATTCCCAGAAACCCGACAATGAAAACCGCCGTCCCTCCTTTTTTGGGCCAGAGGCCATCCGTCAAAAGACAAACCAGCCCAGTCCCGGTCAAAATCCAGATTGGAAGACCGGCGTGGAAGAGGGAGATTAGGTATTGAAGATCGATCATTTGTTAGACCAGTGACCAGTGACTAGTGACCAGTGACCCAAAGCTTTTGGTCCCTTGTCCCTGGTCCCTTGTCCCTGGTCGATACCCTCCATTCCCATTTGCCCCATCAAATCGGCAACGGGGCGTTCCATCTTGCCCAGAAACGGTTTCGGATAAACCCCCATCCAGACAATGAGGGCCAAAAGGGGAACAAACAGGGCAACCTCCCGCCAGTTGAGATCCGAGAGATGCGCACCATCGGGAATTTTTTCCTTCCCGAAGAAAACCCTCTCCACCAGCCACAACATATAAACCGCCGAAAGGATCACGCCGGTGGTTCCAATAATGGCGGCGGTCCGCCAGGTCTGAAAAGCGCCCCCCAGTGAAAGGAATTCCCCCACAAACCCGTTGGTCAGAGGAACACCGATGGAGGAAAAAGTGACCAGCAGAAAAACCGTGGCGTACCACGGGGTGATTTTCGCCAAACCGCCATGTTCGGCAATCGCGCGCGAATGGGTCCGTTCGTAAATCACGCCCACCAAAAGAAACAACGCCCCGGTGGAAACACCGTGATTCAAGCTCTGATACAACCCCCCCATGACGGCGGTCGGCTCCAACGCAAAAAGCCCCAGCATCACGACTCCGAGATGCGAAACCGACGAATAGGCGATCAGTTTTTTCATGTCGGTCTGCACCATCGCCACCAGCGCCCCGTAGACAATGCCGACCACCGCAACAGCAACGAGATACGGCTGTGCCGTAGCGAGCGCATCGGGAAAAAGAGGCATGGCGAACCGGAAAAAACCGTAAGTCCCCATTTTTAAAAGCACACCGGCCAGAATCACGCTTCCCGCGGTGGGGGCCTCCACATGGGCATCGGGGAGCCACGTGTGGAAAGGAACCATCGGCACCTTGATGGCAAAGGCCAGGGCAAAGGCGGAAAAGACCCAAAGTTGCGCCGCGGGCGGGAGGCGGAACTCGTAGAGCTCCAAAAGGCTGAAGGTCTGTCCCGCTTGAAAGTAGAGGTACAAAATCGCCACCAGCATGAGCACCGATCCCGCCATCGTGTAAATAAAGAACTTGAGCGCCGCATAGATTTTTCTCTTCCCCCCCCAAACACCGATCAAAAGATACATGGGGATCAGCATCACTTCCCAGAATACATAGAAGAGAAAGAGATCGAGCGCGCAGAAAACACCGATCATCCCGGTTTCCAAAACCAACATGGCGATAACGAACTCCTTCACCCTTTCACTGACCGAATTGAAGGAGCCCAAAAGGGCCAGCGGCGTGAGAACCGTTGTGAGAAGAATCAGAAGAAGGCTGACACCGTCGATCCCCATGAAATAGCGGACGTTCCAGACCGAAATCCACGGAAGATTCTCAATGTACTGAAAACTGCTTAAAGAGCCGTCCTGAAAATGGAAATAAAGATGGAGCGAAAACAAAAACTCGATGGCGGCAATGACAAAACCCAGGCGATGAAGGAGCTTTTTTTGTTCCCCCGGCACGAAGAGGAGGCCGACCGCCGCGACAGCGGGGAAGAAGGCAATGATGGAGAGAATATGGTTGTTGATAAATTCCATTGTTATTTCACCGTAAAAATCAAAAGGGCCACCAAAGCCACCCACAAATACAACAAATAATGCCCAACGAGGCCCGTCTGGATCCGCGAGAGGACCCGCGCCGAAAATCCGGCCATGTCGGTCCATCCATGAACCAGAAAACCGTCGAAGAGTTTTTCATCCGAAATCTTCCAGAGGAATTTTTCCGAAACAACGCGGATGGGGCGGATAATCAGCGCGTCGTACAATTCATCCACCCTGAATTTTTCCAGCACCAGGTTGTAAACGGAGCGGAACCTCTCCGTGATAACGGCGGGCCAGTTGAGATTCCGGCGATAGAGGGCAACCGAAATAAGCGAGATAACCAGCGCCCAAAAAGTGGAAAGTCCCATCAGCCCCAGTTCCAGCGCGGGATTCCCTTCGTGACCAACCGATGGAGGCATCACCGCCGCAAGCCAGTGGTGGAACCGGTTATGCCCCCCCAAAACCTCCGGCACCCCCAAAAATCCGCCAACAGCCGCCAAAACAGCCAGAATAATGAGGGGAATCGTCATCACCCAGGGCGATTCGTGGAGATGGTCGGGATGCGGGTGCCGTGTCTTCCCCAAAAAGGTGGTAACGAAAAGACGGAACATATAAAAAGCGGTGATCCCCGCAGTAAACAAAGCGACTCCATAGAATGGCCAAGAGCCATACAAAAAAGTGTTCCAGAGGATTTCATCCTTGCTGAAAAAACCGGCCAGCGGCGGAATGCCGGCGATGGCCAGTGTGGAAACCAGAAAGGTGGTCGCCGTCACCGGCATTTTTTTGAAGAGCCCCCCCATATTCCGGATGTCCTGGTCGTGGCAGGCATGAATGACGCTTCCCGAACCAAGAAAGAGACAGGCCTTGAAGAAGGCGTGCGTCACCAGATGAAAGATCGCCGCCGAGTAGGCCCCCACGCCGAGGGCCAAAAACATGTAGCCGAGTTGCGAAACGGTGGAATAGGCCAGAACTTTTTTGATGTCGAACTGGGTAAGCCCGATAAGCGCCGCCATAAGAGCGGTGGCCAGGCCGATGCAGGAAATGACTTGCAGGGTAAACGGGGCGAGGGCGAAAAGAAACCCAAGACGCGCGACCATGTAGATTCCCGCCGTCACCATCGTGGCGGCGTGGATGAGGGCGGAAACCGGCGTCGGGCCGGCCATGGCGTCGGGGAGCCAGACATAGAGGGGAATTTGCGCCGATTTTCCGGTGGCCCCGACAAACAGACACAACGTAATGGCGGTGGCCAGCGGCGCCAGCCACTCCTTGTTTGCGGCAAGGTATGAATAGCTGAAAAAAGACCGGGAGAGAGGATCGCCGTCCGCTTGCCCCTGTAATCCAAAGGCGTAGAGGATCAGAAAGAGGCCGATCAAAAACCCGAAATCGCCTATCCGATTGACGACAAAGGCCTTCTTGCCGCAGGCGGCCTTTTGGGGATCGGTAAACCAGAAACCGATCAAGAGGTACGAGCAAAGTCCAACCCCTTCCCAGCCCACAAAGAGAACCAGAAGATTGTCCCCCATCACCAACAGGAGCATGAAAAAAAGGAAAAGATTCAGGTAAGAAAAATAGCGCGCGAACCCGTCGTCTTTTTTCATGTAGCCGATGGAGTAGATGTGGATCAGGGAACCGACTCCGGTAACCACCAGCATCATCACCGACGAGAGGGGATCGATCAGAAAGGCAAAATCAACTGAAACGAGCGGAACATCGAGCCAGGTGAGGAGCGGACCGGACGAAAGGGAGGCCCCCTCTTCCATTCCCTTCAAGGTCAGAAAGGCCCATACGGCCAGAACAAACGAGGCGATCGGAAACAGGCAACCGATAACGGACGGGATGATTTCCGGTCCGGCCTTCCGCCTCCTGGCCCATGCCAAAGCGATCGCCGAGTTGAGAAGGAAACCAACAAGCGGCAGGGCCGGGATCAGACTAATAAGTTGTGTTGGAAAATTTATCATTTTTTAAACTCCGTACTCCGTACTCATTATTCCGTACTTCTTCACCCTCCCATAATCCTCCAATCGGTCGTCTTGATCGTCCGCCGATTCCGAAACAGCGTCACCACAATGGCGAGCCCGATGCCCGCCTCGGCGGCCGCGACCGTCATGATAAAAAAGGCCACCACATGGCCGTCCATCCGGCCCAAGTACCGCGAAACGGCGATCAACAAAAGATTGATCGCATTCATCAATACCTCAAGGCTCATCAGCACGATGAGGAGGTTTTTCCGGATGACCACGCCTAACAGACCCAGCGTAAACAACAGCGCCGATAGAATCAGGTAATGATGTATTGTAATCATACTATTCAGGTTCAAGGTTAAAAAAGTTCAAGGTTCAAAGTTCAAAACCCCAAACTTTTTTAACTTTGAACTTTTTTAACTTTGAACTTTTTGAACCTTTAACCCTATTCTTTCTTCCCCAACACCAGCGCCCCGATAATCGCCACCA
>JACQOY010000222.1 GCA_016207765.1 Deltaproteobacteria bacterium
CGTCAAGTATCTGCAGGAATCCCCCTATATCAAGGCTTTGGCCGAAACGATTCCCGATATTCCGTTCGGCTCGGAGGCCGAGGAAAAAAAATACCTCAATGAACTGGGCCATCTTTCAAAAAGATGGATCTTTCTCTCCCGCGATCTGCCGGATGCCTACATCCCCTATGTGGATCTTTTTACCAAGCCGCATCTTCTGGCCGATTTCATTGCCTTTCATTTCCTTCCTTCCAGCGGCGAGAAACAGCGCCTGCTCGAAACGGTGGAACAGAAAAAAAGGGTGGAGAAGATCATCGGCTTTGTGGAAGAAAACGTCCGCCGGCTGGAATCGATCGGCGGCAAAGCCCTGGATGGCGGGGCGGCCGATGAGGCGACAGGAACGGGAAAGGTCCTTCATTAGTAGATGACCGTCTTGGAAGAAATTTCCGAAAAAGTGAAGAAAGGTCTTCGGCTCAGTGACGAAGAGGCGCTTGTCCTGTTCAAGTGCGACGACGTGATCGCGCTGGGTGAAATGGCCAATGCCGTCCGCGAAAAAATTCATGCCAAAAAAACCTATTATATCGTCAATCGCCATGTCGACTATTCGAATGTCTGCGTTTTGAGTTGCAAATTCTGCGCCTTTGCCCGGCGCCCCGGGGAAGCCGGGGCCTTTGAACACTCCATCGAAGAGATCGTGGAAAAGGTGCGCGGGGGTTTAATCCGCGGGATTACCGAGGTGCATATCGTCGGCGGCTTTCATCCGACCCATCCGTGGGAATTTTATACCGGTCTGCTGAAGGCGATCAAAAAAGAGGCCCCGGATATTCATATCAAGGCTTATACGGCGGCGGAAATCCGCTATTTCTCCAAAAAATTCAAAATGCCGGAGGAGGAGGTGCTCGGCAGGCTGATGGAGGCGGGGCTTGGCTCTCTGCCCGGCGGCGGGGCGGAAATCCTGGCGCCGGAGGTGAGAAAAGAGATATGCGGCCCCAAGGGGCCGGCTGAATTTTGGCTCGACACGCATCGACGGGCGCACAAACTTGGTTTAAAAAGCAACGCCACAATGCTTTACGGACATATTGAATCTCTTGCCGACCGGGTTCTGCATATGAGGCTCATTCGGGAGTTGCAGGATGAAACCGGCGGTTTTCTTTCGTTTATTCCCCTTTCCTTCAACCCCAAAGATACCTGTTATGAGGATCGCGGCTATACCACCGGCATCGACGACTTAAAAACTTTGGCCATTGCGCGGCTCTACATGGACAACATCCGGCACATAAAGGCCTATTGGGTGATGTCGGGGCCGGAAGTCGCCCAGTTGAGCCAATACTTCGGGGCGGATGACATGCACGGAACGGTCATCGAAGAAAATATCACCCACATGGCGGGGGCTTTGGCCCCGGAAGACCTCCCGGCGGATCGTCTTTGCTCTCTTATCAGGGAGGCGGGAAGGGTGCCGGTGCAGAGGGATTCGCTGTACCGGGAAATCAGCACCTCCCCTCCTTTGTAAGGAGGGGTTGGGGGAGGTAGAGATCAATGGTATTTGCCCTCTACCCCCTCCGGCTCCCCCTTACAAAGGGGGAGAGGAGATCATTGCCTTACCAATAATCCCGTGACATTTCGAGAATGTAGATACTAATAGTTCAACTTTTAGTTGAGATTCGAGTTTATGGACCAACCGGTCCCATTCGTGGAAGAGATGATCGATGGGAATAAAGGCCACTCCATGGACCAACTGAATACACGAGAAGAGGTGGGTGCTGGCGGCAGGGCCGCCGGCCAAATGGTTAGTTACGGACTCTATATGGTCCCGCGTATAATGCGAAAAGGTCTCGTTGAAATTCCAGCTCCTCTCCTGATTAATGGCGGGGCAGATGTTTGGTTCCTGGCATTCGAGCGGGCAGACCCATTGCGCGTAACTGACGGCGCAAATGCCGGAGTCGAGGGTTTTTAAAAAGGGGGTTTTGGGAAAATCGTCCCCCTTGGCGGGAAAAGAAACAATTCGGGTTGTGCGCTCCCCAAACCGTTTGTCGTTTTGAATCAGATCCAAAAAGACGCGGAACAAGACATGGGGGGCCGAGTGATCGGGAATGAGAAGGCCCGCTTCTTCGCCTGTGGCAGATCGTTTCACGATCAATTCTTCCAAAAATCCGGTGTAGGTGTTTTCAATATGGAGCGCCTCGTTTTTGAATTTTGTAACGGCCAGGACGTCGGAATGAGGGTCGATAAAGAAAAGTTCGGGATAATCGATCAACCCCTCTTTTTTGGCTCGGATGATCTCGCCGATGTAATGACACCCCAACGGCCCGCCGCCCAGGACGTAGATGGGGCCCTTAATTTGTTTTGGCCGGTCCGGCATGACGATAGAAAAGATAACCGGGAATCAAAATCCACACAAGGTCAAAGAAGGCGAGCCACCATTGTCTGATCCAGAGGGTGATGCCCCAGTTGAAAATAAAAATGCCGAAGTAAAGGGCAGGGCCGGAGTATTTGATAAAAAACGTGGATGGTGGATCCCTCCAGACTGCCGGCGGGCAGGTGTGGATGGTGGATGGTTTGAAAAACCTCTCCAGCATCAAGTTTACGCCGACGATGACAAAAGAGACCAAAAACCAGCCGGCAAAGTTGGAAAGGGGAACATCAAAATAAAAACCGGGCTTCGGGTAATAATAGATTTTTCCCAAAAACCATTGATCTCCCAGATGGGCCAGCGGGTCGACCACGATGTCGAGGATGACGACGAAGAGGGCGGAGAGGAGTGATTTAATGAAGGTGGATGGTGGATGGTGGATGGTAAAACAAATTCCGCCAGACTCATTCCCGCAAAACACAAAAAAGTATACGACAGGGAATCCCACACCGGGACCCCCCAGTTCATCAATTCTCCCTCAAGATTTTCGGCGAGATAAAAGTACCAACCGTACGGAAAACCGGTGCGGATCGATGACGCCTCGGAAATCCACGCGATGAAATAACCGGTAAGGAGAAAAACAAGCGTGCGACCAACGCCGCGTGTGCGAACGCCGATGATCAGGAAGGCAACAAGGAAAACGAACACGTACCAACGGACGACAAGGGTGTGAAGCATAACTTCAGACCAGTGACTAGTGACCAGTGACCAGTGACTTAAAGTTTTTGGTCACAGGTCCCTTGTCCCTGGTCACGGGTCTCCCCCATATGGTCACCGGTCTCTCTCTTTGTAGCTGTTGCGGACCAGATCGATGAACTGCCTGAGGATTGAGGGTTCCCACTGACCGGAGTTTATTTCGCGTTCGAAAATATCGGCCGCCTGGAGGGGGTACATCCCCTTGCGATAGGGGCGGTTGGAGGTCATGGCATCGAAAGCATCGGTGACCGATACAATACGGCCGAAGAGGGGGGTTTCTTCCCCTTTCAATCCGTCCGGGTGCCCCTTTCCGTCCCACCGCTCGTGATGCGAACGGATCGCGGGGAGAACGTTTTTGAGCGATTTGAGCCCCTTGCAGATTTCGTACCCCCGGGCGGGATGGGTACGGATGTGGGCGATTTCCTCCGCCGTCAATTTTTCCTGTTTGTTGAGAACCGTGTCTTTCACGCCGACTTTTCCAATGTCATGCAACAAGGCCCCCCGGCGAAGGTCTTCAAGTTCAACCGGGTTCATCCCCATCTGTTTTCCCAAAAGGATGGAATATTTGGCTACCCGCTCCGAATGACCCCGTGTGTAAACATCCTTGGCCTCCAGAGTTTCGGCCAGGGTGAACACCACAACTTCGGATGATTCAAGATCGTTGACCAGATCCTTCACTCTCAACAGCGATTTTACGCGGGTGACAAGCTCGAGCTTGTTGAACGGTTTCATCAGAAAATCGTCGGCCCCCAGTTCGATCGCCCTGATTTTGTCATCCAGTTCGCGAAGCGCCGTGACAATGATGATGGGGATCAGCCGGGTTGCCGGGTCGGTTTTCAGGATTCGGCAGACTTCATAGCCGCTCATCCGGGGCATCATGAGGTCGAGCAGAATCAGGTCGGGAGGTTCTTTCCGGATGATATCGAGGGCCTCTTCCCCTCCGTACGCCTTGACTATCTCGTGATTGAACGGTTTCAGTTGGACCGATATCAACTCGACATTGGTGGGGTTGTCGTCAACAACAAGAATTTTATGCCGGGGTTCGTTCTGGGATGCAAAAAAAGACTCTCGAACCGCTGTTTGGGCCATGATTTGTTATATAGCATACATTCCACTTCCCAAACAATGGTTTATCTTGTTGCTTTGACGGTTTGTTTTGTGTAGAAAAACAGCCATGAGACTGATCCGATTCATATTGTGGGCGGCTGTCACTTTGGTCATTGCCTATTTCCTTACCGATTTGAAAATCGGAGGGAAGACCATCAAGCAGAATATCGACCAACTCATTCACAAGGTGGCTCCCGGCCTTTCCCGGAAAATGGAAGCGGTGTTTGAGTCCGGGGAAACCGATTCAGGTTTGTCCGGAATCCCCGAATCGAAAGAAGGGCCCAAGGAGGAAATTACCGCTGATGACGAAAAGAAATTGGACAAGCTGATCGAACAGAACCAGTAAAAAAAGGAGACTCCCCATGACCGAAGGAAAGACCCAATGCCGTGTTGAAAAATGCAAACGCCCTTATCGGGCGAAGGGTTATTGCAATGCCCATTACAAAAAGTGGCGCCGTGGAGAGTTGACCAAAGGGCGTTATAAAACCTGCGCCCAGGAGGCCTGCCGGAAAAAGCGGTTTCAGCGCGGCCTGTGCGAGGAACATTACAAGACGGCATTTGGAAAGAAAGAGGAGGGAGCGGCTGTAGCGGCATCCCTCCCAGGGACGGCACCTGTCGCCGAGTCGGCTTCAGCGACATGAATGCAGGCCCGCCGCAATCTCAAGCCCCTTGGGGCTTAAGCCAAGGCGGGCAAATGTGATGACCCCTTCCCTAAGCATCGAAGAATCTCGGCCGCTTGCGGCCGAGTTCTTCAAAAAAATCGGTCTCTTAACCGGCGGCGGTGATTGTCCCGGTTTGAATGCCGCCATCCGCGCCGTTGTCCGACGGGCCCACCAGCTGGGCATCGGGGTTTTTGCCGTTTACGAGGGGTTTAAGGGGCTGGTTGAAGGAAATGTCGCCCCTTTCCCTTTGCGGCAGGCTTCCGGCATTTTGCATGTCGGCGGCACCATTCTTCGCAGTTCCCGTTTCAATCCATTCAAGTCGAAAGAGAATCTTCAAGCCCTCAGGCAAGAGGTGAAAAAACGGGGGCTTCAAGGCCTTGTGGTGATCGGCGGAGAGGGTTCCCTTCGGCTTGCCTGCGATCTGACGCGAAAAAAAATCGTTCGTTGCATCGGCATTCCCAAGACAATCGACAACGATGTTTACGGTACCGACGTGACCATCGGCTTTCAGACGGCCGTCAATACCGCCACCGAGGCGGTGGACAAGCTTCACACCACGGCGGAATCGCACAATGTGGTGATGGTGGTGGAAGTGATGGGGCGGCATACAGGATGGATTGCCGCCTCAGCCGGTCTGGCGGGAGGCGCCGATCTGATTTTGATGCCGGAAAAACGGTTAAACGAGGAATCAATCAGGCGGATTATTCTCAATCGTCATGCGCGGGGAAAAAAATTCAGCATCGTGGTTGTTGCCGAGGATGCCCGCGTTGTCAACAACCGGGGACGGGTGGTTGTGTCCATGCCGACTTCGCGTGATGACTACGGGCCGATCAAATCGAGCGGTGTCGGAGAGGGGGTGGCCCGGCTCATCAGGCGGCTGACCGGTTTTGAGACGAGGGTTGTCGTTCTGGGTCATGTGCAGAGGGGGGGCTCTCCCACGCCGGAAGACCGGATTCTGGCCACCCGCTTTGGTGTGCTGGCGGCGGAACTGGCGGCGAAAAACAAATGGAATCGGATGACGGCCATCCGCAACGGAAAAATCCTCTCGGTTCCCTTAAATACTGTTACCGGGCGAATCAAAAAAGTCGATCCGGGTCTTTACCGACTGGCGAATTATTTCTTTGGTTAGCAGGCTGTTGACAAAGTCTGCAGGGGGCCGAAATTGTCATTCCCGCGAAAGCGGGAATCCAGTCTTTTCGTACTGGTTCCCCATTTTCATGGGGACATGTCTGGATCCCCGTTTTCACGGGGATGACATCAAAGGTGAGTTTGTCAACAGCCTGTTAGATTTGAACGGGTGGCCGGCGGACAGGACCCGTTTACTTTTTATGCTGTTTGAAAAATTCATCCAAATGGCCTTGGATAATGTTGCGTGTTTTGGCGAAAGATTTGAGGATATGGGTTTCGTCCCCAGTGGCTCCCACCGGATCGGGAATGGACCAGTGGGTGGTTTTTTTGGGGGGAGGGATATAGACACACCCTTTCGCCGAATCGCAGAGGGTGATGATATGATCGGCCCATGCGAGCATTTTTTCGTCCACCTGTTTGGAGGTATGCGAGGAAATGTCGATCCCGATCTCGCGCATTGACTCGATCGTGCGAGGGTGGACCCCCGAAGGCATGGTGCCGGCGCTTTTGAATTCCCAGCCACCTGGTGGCCAACCTTTTGGGCCGGACGCCTTCGCCAGCCAACTGGTGGCCAGCCCCTCTGCCATTTGTGACCGGCAGGAGTTGCCGGTGCAAAGAAAGAGGATTTTCATGGTTCCATTATGAAACGTCTCCTTTTTTTCGTCCATATTTTTCATGTCCTTTGTTTTATTCCTCTTGCCGCCGCCGCCGAACCGGAATGGCCCGCTCCCATGCAAAAATTTGTTTACAGCGACAAAAAACTCGGAAAATTTTTCGATCTTGATGAAAACGGGGTGACCAACGCCCATGAGGCGGCCCTTATCGCGACCCAAAAACGCTTCGGCTGGCTGTTGGTCACCTCGAAAAAGCGGAAACAATACGACTCGGACGGCGACCACATGCTCAGTTCGTACGAATATCACCTCTACAAAAAGGGGCAAAAAAACAGGGACGCCCGGTACAAGCCGGTACCGATCATGCAGTAGTTGTCCGCTGTTTGACTTTTTCCGCCTAATCGCAACATAATGCCCCTCTTTTATGTCTCCCTTCCTGATTATCCTTAATCTCCTCCTGATCGGCGGCGCCGTTTTTCTGTATTTCCGCCCCAAACTCCTCGTTTATTTTCGTGGCGGCAAACTCTACCTCACCTGGCTCGCCATTGGCGTCATCACCCTAATGGACGAGTTGACCTCGGTTTTTTACGCCCCGGCTGAGGCCTTTCATTACATCGGTTTATTTGCCCTCTTTTTTCTCCCTTTCACTTCCCTGTTCATCCGGTATCTGACGACCCGGCTTGTCGAGATCGCCGAAATTCTCGACGTTCACGACTTGAAAGGGGGAGGGGTCTACAATTTTTCCTATCTTGTTTTGGGGCCGCTGATTTCCTTTGTCGCGGTGTCGTCGATCATGGTCGACTACGTGTTGACGGCCGCCATCTCTTCGGTGAGCGCCGTGGAAAACCTCTTTGGACTTGTCGGAATCGGGCCGCATCAAAAACTGATCGTTGAATTGTTGATGATCTGGGGGGTGGCGGGGCTCAATATTATCGGCATTCGGGCCAATGCGCGCACCACATTCGCCATTTTTCTGGGGACAGGGCTTGTTTTGATCAATCTCCTTGTTATGGGGGCTTTTCAGGTTACCCCACAGGGGGTGGCAACGGTAGTGCAGAGTTTTCATTTAACCTTCGACCGGTTCCGTGATGGAAATTTTTTGAATCACTACACATTTTTGGTTGCCTCGATTTCCGGCTGTATTCTTGCCTACTCCGGTGTCGAGTCGGTCATGCAGACCGCCGCCTTGGCCCGCAACTGGAAAACGATTAAACAATCATATCTTTTTCTTGGACTGACGGTGGGTATTTTCACGCCGCTCGTTTCGCTTTTGACCCTTTCGGACCCGCGGATTGACCTTCACGCCCATCAGACCGATTTGATCACCCATTACGCCTCTCTGGTCGGCGGACAATGGTTCTCGGTTCTTATCGCCCTGACAGCCGGCGTTACCCTTTTGATGGCGGTCAATACCGCCTTTGTGGCCTCCAGCGAATTGATTGAAAGGGTGGCTCATCGATACGGGTTTCATTCCGTCATCAAAACCAACCGGCATGCCTCGCTCTACCGGATCCATATCGCCAACGCCGTTTTCTATTCTTTGGTTATTTACTTCACTCAAGGGTCACAGGGAACCCTTGCCGGGATGTATGCCGTCGGGTTGGTTGCCACTTTCGTGATCAACCTGGGATCTCTGCTTATCTATCGTTACTCCAAGGGGACGAAAAAACTCCGTCTCTACAATGTAAGCCGCATCGGGACGCTTCTTTTGTTTGTCATTGTTTTGAGTATTTTTATTTACCTTTCCTATCACAAGCCGCCGGGCTTTTTCCTCTGGCTGGGGGTCACCGTTGTCTCACTGGTGGCGGGTATTTACGGCACCCGTAAAAGGGCGCCGGAGCTGACGGAGATTGAAAAAGGCGAAACGCCGATGGATATTATCCTGTTTTTGGGCGAGTCGAACCAGAAAAACGTCCACATTTATTTCAAGCGGCCGTTTGATTCCCCTCAGGATAAAACCTACGACACAACGGCCTTTATAACATTTTACACGCCGCGCCAGAAAATCCCGCCGCGAGTGTCGGCCAATCACTTCCGCATTCCCTTCAAGCGGGCGAGCATTTACCACAACATCGTCGCTATTCTCGACCTCTTGGTTTACGAGGCGCCGCACTTCAATCTCACGGTCCATTTCGGCTGGCCGACTTCCTCGTGGTACGACCGGCTTTCCATCGGTGTGATGATGTTTCAGTTGATGCGCCTGCCGCGCCTTTTTCCGGCCGTTAATTTCCGCATCGACAAGTTCAAATCGACGTCGGCGCCGGCTTGACCGACCGAGCCGGTCAAGCCGGTTAAAAGGCTTGAAAAGGGAAAGGGTTCCGGATAGGGTCCCCTCTTTATTCGGGGCGTAGCGCAGCCCGGTAGCGCACTCGCTTGGGGTGCGAGTGGTCGTGGGTTCAAATCCCGCCGCCCCGACATAATATGATTGAATTCACCCCGCCATACGGTGGGATGCGCTTGGAAAAACTCGATTAGTTGCAGTCATCAGACGGAGAACTATTTTGATAAGTCCACTTTTCAGCGGGGCCGTATTCTTCCCCATTTGTCGTTGCAACGTACAGGTCAAAATCCCAGGAGATGTTATCAAGTAAACCATCTTGAGCCGGTATATACAAAAATTCGTAAACATTTTCTTCATCGGTAGACGCAATATTGTCGCTGATGCTGACCGCTTCCCCATATGACGAGCCAACGTCGGCAGAAGTATCTTCAGATTTTTGCTCGCCACAGGCGGCCAGTAGCGCTAATAAAAGGTCCATAAAATCCCCCCATCACTTCCCTTTCATGCTCAGTAGTTATCGGCTATTCTGAAAAAAAG
>JACQOY010000214.1 GCA_016207765.1 Deltaproteobacteria bacterium
CACCCCTACATGGGGTCTGATTATCGGTGCCCCCCTCGGCTTCCTCTCGGGCCTAACCGGCATCGGCGGCGGCATTTTTCTGGCTCCCCTTCTCTACCTGATGAAGTGGAGGAACGCCCGGCAGATCGCCGCAATGTCCTGTTTTTTCATCTTCGTCAATTCACTGGCGGGATTGATCGGCCAGTTCAGCAAGGATTGGACCATCGACGTAGGGGCGTATAGCTATACGCCCCTACTGATCATCGCCGTCTTTCTTGGCGGCCAGATCGGAACGCGTTTAAGCCTCGGCAGCGTAGCAGTCCCCGGAGGGGGAAAATTGGCACCCGTTCATCTCCAGCGGATCACCGCCGTTCTGATTCTTTCCGTCGCCGCAAAGATTTTTTGGGGGTTTTTATGATCACCGTCGCGGAGGCCAAAAAAATTCTGGATAAACAGGCGCAACAGATGCTGTCTTTCCTTCCGAAAACAGGCCGGATTCTCCCTCTGACGGAAGTGGTCGGCCGGATCACTGCCGAACCCATTTCCGCCCCCATTTCGGTCCCCCTGTTTGACAACTCGGCCATGGACGGTTTTGCCGTTCGCTCGGCCGATGTGAAAACAGCATCTCCCGATTGTCCGGTGATCCTGAAAATCGACGGAGAGGCCAGGGCGGGCGATTCTTTGAAGGAACTGGGCGAACCGCAGACAACAATTCGCATCATGACCGGCGCTCCCCTCCCCCTTAATGCCGATGCCGTCGTCATGAAAGAAGAGGCGGTTGAAAAAAACGGGGGCGTCCTCTTATCCCGTCCGGTCGCGGCGGGAAAAAATGTCCGCCGGAAAGGGGAGGATTTTAACGCCGGGGATGAGGCGATTCCGGTCGGCACGAAAATTACGCCGGGAGTCGCCGGCCTCATGGCCTCCCTCGGCATCCGCAACGTGCCCGTAAAACCGAAACCGCGCGTTTCCGTTATCGCCACCGGGTGCGAGCTTGTTTCTTGTCTCGAAGCGCTGAAACCCGGAAAAATTCTGGAGTCCAATTCCGTTTTCCTGAAGGCCGCCCTTTCGGAAATCGGGATCTCTCCCGTTCGGAACGCCGTCATCGAAGACGACCCGGCGCTCATTCGCGAACGGCTTGTTGCGGCCTTTGAGGATTGCCACCAGGTGGCCTCAGATGTGATCATTATTACGGGCGGCGTTTCCGTCGGGGACCACGATCACACCCGAAGCGTTCTTGAGGGGCTGGGGGTCACCCAGCTTTTCTGGAAGGTGGCCCAAAAACCGGGAAAACCGTTCTATGTGGGCACACTGGACAAAAAAGGCGAAAAAGGAGAAAAACTTATTTTCGGCCTTCCGGGAAATCCCTACGCCGTTTTTGTCTGTTTTTATCTCTACATCCACCCCATTCTTCTGACCCTGATGGGCCATCCCCACCCCGAACCCAGGCGGGAGAGGTTGAAATTATCCCGTGGCATCGCCAAGAACGACGGCCGAAGCCATTTTTTGAAGGGAAAAACGGTCCAAAAAAACAACGAGACGCTGGCTTGGCCGTTAAAGGGGCAAGGGTCCCATTTGTTGGGGGCGCTGACGAAAACCGATATTTTGATCTGTGTGCCGGCGGAAACGCGGGAAATAAAAGAGGGGGAAGAGGTTGAAGTCGTTTATCTTCCCTGAAAGGAGAAACTTTGATGAAAGTCACCGTTCGCTATTTTGCCCAGTTGAAAGACAAATTCGGAAAAGAGGCTGACATCCTGGAATTCAAACAGCCCCCACACGTTTTCGATATATTCCGACAATTATTCCCGGATGGATCCGAACGGACAAAGATGCAATCTTTTTTGCGCGTGGCGGTGAACGAGGAATATGCCCCGCTCGAAGCAAGATTGAACGAGGGGGACGAGGTGGCATTTATCCCCCCCGTGGCGGGAGGTTGATGAAATGATTACTCATAAGCCGATCGACCCATCCAACCTTGAAGCCGAACTGAACGATCCCGCCTGCGGCGGGGTTGTCGCCTTTGTCGGCAAGGTCCGAAACCATCACGACGGAAAGAAGGTGACCGGCCTGACCTACGAGGCCTACGTGCCGATGGCGGAGAAAATTCTCACGGCAATTGCGGCCGAGGCGGTGGAAAAATTCGGCGTAAAAGAGGCAAAGATTCTTCATCGGGTGGGCGATTTGGAAATCGGGGATATTGCCGTGTGGGTGGGAGTGGAGTCGGCTCACCGGGCCGAGGCCTTTGAGGCCTGCCGATATGTCATTGACGAACTGAAACAACGGACGCCGATATGGAAAAAGGAACATTATCAGGATGGAAAGAGGCAATGGGTAGGTTGTAAAGACCAGGGACCAGGGACCAGGGACCAGGGACTAAAAGCTTTAGGTCACGGGTCACGAGTCACGGGTCACGGGTCTAAGCATAAATACATCGCCGTCATCCTCGCCGGCGGCCAAAGCAAAAGATTCGGAAACGACAAGTTGTTCGCTTTATTCAAGGGAAGAACGCTCGTCGAAATTCTCCTCTCCACCCTGAAATCGTGCGGATTCGACGTTGTCATCTCCGGACCGAAAAACAAATTCGGGCATCTGGGCGTGCCGATTATCGGGGATGAACACCCGTTTGATGGACCTTTAAGCGCCCTCTCAAGCGTCTGGAAGAAAACAACCGCCGACAGAATCCTTGTTGTCGCGGGCGACATGCCCTTTATCAGCTCCTCTGTTATCGGCGAACTTTGGGAGAAAAACCGAATGGCCGATGTGACTCTCCTCTGCGGCGCTTCGGGTCCATCCCCCCTTCCGGGCGTCTATTCACGCGAAACCCAAAAAACAATCATCCAACTCTTAAAAGAAGGGCGCCGGGACCTTTTTTCCCTTTTGGACAGAGGATTTCTTGTTGAAATCATTGATAAAAACAAATTCGCCCCTGGAAACGAGGGAGAACAGGCCCTTGTCAACATCAATACGGCAAATGATCTGGATTGTCTGACCTAAATCATGTGGTAAATTTTCCCCTCTTGATGCATGAATAAGAAGGGAGGAAGCATGAAGACATTTGCCGAATTATCTCCCGAAGAAATCCTTTCACTGGCCATCGCTATCGAAGCCTCAAATGCCGAACACTACCAGGAATGGGCTGATCGTTTTCAACCATTTGATACCGTAGTCAGCCGTCTTTTGGAAGATCTGGCAAAAGAAGAAGAGGTGCATGGAAAACAACTGATCGATCTGTATCACAGCCGGTTTGGAAAACGAATCGGGAAAATCAAACCGGAGGAGGTGGAAAGGCAAATAGAGAGGCCTGCGCTTCCGGACAACCATTTTTTTGTGGTTGATCCCGATATGGCCCACAATATCCTCTGGGCCGCCCTTCGCACGGAGCTTAAGGCGCGCGAATTTTATGAAAGACTGACGGAACAAACGAAGGACAAGGCTCTTCTTAAAGTCTACAAAATGCTTGCCGCTTTTGAAGAGGATCATGTCCAGGCCTTGCAAAACAGGCTCGCCCATCTTAAAAGGGGGATTAACCATGCCTCCCCCCTCACCGACAAAACGGCTCTACACGAGTGACCCTTATCAGTGGTTTTTTCCCCTTGGCATTCTTTTCGGCCTGACGGGAACCGGATTCTGGATTTTGTTCGGGTTTGGCCGCCTGCCGTTCTATCCGTCACCTCACCACGCCGAGGCGATGATCGGCGGCTTCCTCCTCACCGTGGCGATCGGTTTTTTGATGACCGCCATTCCCCGGTTTACCGGAACCCCTTCGGCGTCGACAGGGGAGAAAGGGGTAATATTTCTGACCGCAATAGCCCTTTTTTGCGCCTCTTTTTTCTCATTTCGATTCTGGTTTCATGGCTTGGTGGCTATTGAACTTCTTCTGCTGTTCCGTTTCGGGCTTTCCCGAATCATCAAGGCCGCGTTTAGGCCGGCCCCCTCTTTCCCCCTCGTGGGATTCGGCCTGCTCATGGCGTTGATCGGCACCTTTCTGTTGCTGGCCAACGATGTAAAATCGCTCCCCTCCGCCGCCGTTTTCTTTGCCCGCCTCATTTTTTGGTACGGCCTCTTCAACGGATTGGCCCTTGGCATCGGCACCCAGCTTCTCCCTTCAATTATGGGAATTGTTCAAACCGCGTCGTCTCCGTCTCTGCCCACTCCGTTGAATGCGGGTGACAGGAACCGGAACAAGCGCCGATTTTTTATTCTGTGCGGTTTCATCCTGTTTGCCTCGTTTGCCGTCGAGGCTGGATTAAGCCTCTTTTGGGGGCGGCTTCTCCGCGCCCTTCTGGTGACAACGGTGATGATCGGATATTGGAAGATTTACCGTTTTCCGCGTTCCCCCGGCATTTTGACCCTATGCCTCTGGATTTCCGGATGTCTGCTTTTGATCGGGCAGTGGCCGGGTGTTTTCTTTCCCCAATATGCCGTTCATGGGGCGCATATTTTGTTTATTGCCTCGCTTTCACTGATGATTTTTTCGGTAGCCACCCGCGTTACCCTTTCGCACGGCGGCCATGATCTGGCCCTGGAGCGCCGGTCGCCCGCTCTCGTGGCGACTCTTCTCTTTCTTTTTGCGGCGTTGATCGTCCGGCTTTTGGCCCCCTTCAATGAGGGTTATTTCCGACTTTTGGTCCTGGCATCAGTTTTATGGATCGGCGGGGCCTTGAGCTGGTCGGTTTTTTTTCTTCCAAAAATATTCAACCGCCGGCACCCCTGATCCCAAAACAGCAGGCCCCCCAAAATTCGATTGTAAAAACAGGTATTTTTGATATGAACTGAAGCGGGAGGAGAAAATCCATGAAAACCATGTCCTTTAAAAACCTGAAATACTTCCTGCTTGTTTTGGTTGCCGTCTTCGGAACATTCACCGGAGCCACAGCTTTTGCCGGGATATGCCGTGTCGACGACAAGGCGCAGGTGCTGTGGAAAGGGACCTGGTATCCGGCCACGGTCACCAAGGCCAAGGAAGATCAATGTTTCATCCATTACGACGGATACGGCAATTCGTGGGATGAATGGGTCGGTGCCGATCGGATCAAGATAACCTCCGGCGCCTCCTCCCCGGTTACCGCCGCGGCCTCCAAGTTCAAGGAAGCCGATCCTGTTCAGATTCTTTGGAAAGGGAGCTGGTATCCGGCGCACGTCCTCAAGACAAAAGGGGATCAGCTCTATATCCACTACGATGGCTATGACAATTCATGGGATGAATGGGTGGGGCCGGACCGGTACAAGAAATAACTTACCCCATCCCACAGGGACTGCTTCGCCGCCGAGAGCCCTGCGATCGGCCTGTGATCTGTAGTTCACTACGGATGGGACTACCACCGATAGTGGCGGATGTGCTCTCCCCGTCCGGCGATCTCGCTCATCGCCTTCATCCCGATCTCAAGATGAATGTCGGTAAAGCGCCGGAACACCTTTGAAGCCGACTTCTTGGTCTTGATCCCCTTCTTTTTTAACGGCAGGTCTGAGACCAAAAGAAGCGCCCCAATGGCAACCCGGCTGGCAAAACCCGAAACAAACAGGGCCGCGCACTCCATATCGATGGCGATGGCGCGTTCCGAGTAAAGCTGGTACTTGAATCGTTCATCGAATTCCCAAAAACGGTAGTCCGTTGTGTGGACAACCCCCGTCCGGTAATCGAGCCCCTTTTCCACCAAAATCTGGCTGATGAATTTCTGAACTTTAAAGGTCGGCAGAGCGGGAACCTGGGAAGGCATAAAGTGACGTGATGCCCCTTCGTCCCGAATCGCGGCAATCGGGAGAATAAAATCACCCAGTTTCAACGACCGATGGAGCCCTCCGCACATCCCCAAAAAGAGAACCGCCTTGGGCTCCACACCGGCCAAAAGTTCCATGATCAGCGCCGCCGTGGGAGATCCGATGCTGAAGTCGACAAGCGAAACATCGAGATCGGCGCTGTGACAAACTTGCATGACGGAACCCGAAAAAAACTTGGTCCCACCTCTCATTTTAAAGCGCTGGAGATAATGGTCGAAATTCGTGAGGATGATCTGTTTTCGAAAGGCCTTGATGGGACTCCCCGTGTACCGCTCCAGCATGTCGCGGGCAATGGCTTGTTTGGCCTTGTTTGTCTGTCCTTGATGGTTGGTGCGCGACTTGGTCATTTCATCCTCCTCCTCGGATCGTGCTCCTTGTTTTTCAAAAGGCCAAGTATTTCCCCCCTCGTTTTGGCATCAAGACTTTCGGGAAGATGGATCTGAAGCACCACATACTGGTCCCCCTTGGCTCCGGTTTTCCTGTTTTCAACCCCTTTTCCCTTCAACCTCAACTTTTGGCCGCTTTGCGCTTCGGCAGGGATTTTCATTTCCACCATGCCGTCGATCGTCGGCACCTTCACCCTTCCCCCTTCCAATGCCTCGGTCACCGTAATCGGCAGGTCCGCCTCAATATCATCGCCGTTCCGCCGAAACCAGGGGTGAGGGAGGATGCGCGGCTCGATATACATATCTCCCGGTTCGCCCCCCGCCACGCCCGGCTCCCCTTTACCGCCCAGCCGAATCTTCTGTCCCTCGGCAATGCCGGGGGGAATTTTGACCTTGAAATTCACCCCGTGGGTCAAACGAATATTTTTCTCGCATCCCTTGACGGCATCCAAAAAATCGAGATCGATTGAATAATGGAGGTCCTTTCCCTTTCTCGTTTGATTGGCCGTTCCAAAATCGGTTGCAAATCCGCGCCGCCGGCGTTTTGCACCGCCGGCCCCGCCAAGCCCGCCGAAGAGATCGCCGAAGATATCCCCCAGA
>JACQOY010000215.1 GCA_016207765.1 Deltaproteobacteria bacterium
CCAGTTTTTATAAAAAACATTATTAAATAGTAAAATACCAGTTATTTCAAATAGTTAAATTAAATTGATTGTTCTTTTTCTTGCTCATTTGGCCCAAATAAATCTGAAGCGTTGACAGTATGTTCACGTTAATGTACTTTGTTTACTACAGTGAATATTTGATATTTTTGTGAACAAATGATACTCAAACCACCACAACCAGCACCCCCCCCTTTTTTTGGTGAAACCGTTACCCTCATCAATACCTTTGAGCGGCTCTGGATGACCGCGCTTCTGATCAACAACCGGGAAAAACCGCTGACGGTCCGTGAATTTTCCGCCCTCTCCGGTTTGAGTCTTGGCTTTATTTCAAAATATGCCAACCTGCTTCGACAGAAAGGTTTTCTCAGACCGGGGCAACGTATCCGGGTTATGGAGGCCGGTCAACTTCTGAATATGATCCGCGATCTTTATTTCTTTGAAGGAAACACCCTAACGCCTTATTACTCGGAAGTGCCCAGGGATGAACTGCTGAAGCGAATCAAGCAGGCCGATAAAAAATGGAATTATGCCCTGACGCGGATGTGCGGCGCCTCCCTCATTGCGCCCTATGTGCGGTATCAACTTGTCGATTTCTATGTGGCGCGTCCCGAAGAAATCGCCTATTGGAAAGATCACTTAAAGCTGGTGGATGTGGAAATAAGCGGAAATATCAATCTGGTGGTTCCGCAAGACCCGCGGATACTTGCCCAAATACAGACCGTTAAAGGGTGGTGCGTTGTCAATAATGTCCAGCTTTATCTGGATCTTTACAAATATCCTGCAAGAGGAAGGGAACAGGCCGAATTCCTTCGCGAACAGGTCCTGAAAATATGACCGAGGAGACTGAAACTCAACGCTTCAGAACACATTTTGAGAATAACGAGGCAAATTTTTCCCAATCGGTTCTTTTGGAATTGGTGACGATCCTCGGGAGTTATCGAGATGCACTTTATCTCGTTGGCGGGTGGGCCCCGTATTATCTCCTCATGCAATTTCAGAAAGACGACGATCCCTTTCGACATATTGGCTCAATCGATATCGATCTGGTGATTGATTTTCTTAAAATCTCAAAAGAACAATACGCCGGAATCGTCGAACTCATGGAAACACGGGGCTACAAGCCCAGAAAAGACCGTATGGGGCGTGATATTCCGTTTTCTTTCGAACGGACTATTCAGGAACTTAAGATTGCAGTTGATTTTTTGGCCGGAGAATATGGCGGCACGCACAAGACACACCGGCATCAAAGAGTACAAAGCGATCTTTTGGCAAGAAAGGCAAGAGGGGCCGATCTTCTTCCTGAACACCATTTGCTTTTGCAACTCAATGGGCGGTTGCCGGGAGGGGAAAATCAAAAATCGAAAGTCCGAATGGGCGATGTTGTCAGTATCCTTGCCATGAAAGGAATCACCATTTCGGAGCGATATAAAGAAAAGGATGCCTATGATATTTACGCCTTGGTTGCCCATTACAAAGAGGGGGCGCTTTCGTGTTTTGAAGAAATTGCGCATGTTTGTGGAAAGGGTCTTGTCAGGGAAGGAATGAAAAGCATTTGCGAAAAATTTTCAACAGAAAGTTCTGTCGGCCCTGTGTGGGCCGCAAGATTCATGGAACCCGACAATCCGGTTGCGGCCCGCATGAAACAAACTGAAATCTTCCAGAAAGTCTCTCCATTCGTGGAAAAAATACGAAAGATAATTTAAATCGGTTTACAGGGCGCAATCGGGAAATTGATTTCTGGACATGTTTATTTGTCCTGACTAGTCTTAATTGAGGTTCTAACTTCGTCAAATAGGTTAGATATTTTCTGTGACACAAGATCCCCTCCAAACACCCGTCCAATATGTCAAAGGGGTTGGCCCTTACATCAGTTCCCTCTTGGCCAAAAAAGGGGTAAGCGCGGTTTCAGACCTCTTTTATTATTTTCCTCTCCGCTACCTCGACCGGCGGCAAATCGATGCCATCCGAAAGCTTCAGCCGGGAAAGGAAAAGTGCGTTGTCGGGCAGGTGGTGGGCATCGGTGTACGTTCCTTGGGCCGCTCGCGCAGAAGGATTTGCGAAATGGTTGTCTCGGATGAAACCGGGGTGGCTCTGGTTGTCTGGTTTCACTTCAACGAAAAATATCTCAAAAAAAAATATCCGACCGGAAAAAAACTACTGATTTTCGGCGAATGCCAGTTTTTCGGGGCGCAAAAACAGTTTGTCCATCCCGAAATCGAGGAATGGGATGAGGAATCGGCCGCAAGCGATGTTCCGATAGTTCCTGTTTATCCGTTGACCGAGGGGTTGTACCAAAAAACGATCCGCAAAATCGTTTTTAATGTCGTGGAGGGCTATCTTAAATATCTGGAAGAAACTCCGTTAACGGTTCGTGCCGGGGGCGGTGAAACACTCCCCCCTCAGTCGGGCGCAGTCCCCGGAGGGGGAAAACCGCCGATCAGTCTGAAAGAGTCTATTGAGCAAATCCACCGTCCCCCCGCCTCAGCCGATATTTCAACTCTCAACAATCAGCAGAGTCTCTGGCATCAGCGGGTGATCTACGATGAACTCTTCTTTCTTCAGCTGGGGCTCGGTCTTAAGAAACAAGGGTATAAAAAGGAAAAGGGTTTCATTTTCAAGCCGGTTCAGACCCTTTTGAACAGGGCCTTAAAACTCATCCCCTTTGAACTCACATCCGCGCAGAAAAGGGTTTTGAATGAAATCGGGGCCGACTTTTCGAGGCCGGAGCCGATGAACCGTCTTTTGCAGGGGGATGTCGGGAGCGGGAAAACGCTGGTGGCCTTTCTGGCAAGTCTTGTTGCCTGTGAAAACGGCGTTCAGGCTGTCATTATGGCCCCAACCGAAATCCTCGCCCAACAGCACTATATCAATCTGAAAAAATACGCCGACTCTTTGGATGTCAAAATCGCCCTCTTGACCGGTTCCACGGCGAAAGGGGAACGCGACGAAATACTGGCGGAACTGGTCTCCGGTAGAATCCGGATTATTTTGGGAACGCACGCCCTTATTCAGGAGGGAGTTGAGTTCGCCCGGCTTGGTTTTGTGGTGATTGATGAGCAACACCGGTTTGGAGTGAGGCAGAGGGCGGCCTTGAAGAGTAGGGGCGGTTCGCGAACCGCCCCTACGCCTCATAGCCTCGTCATGACCGCCACACCGATTCCGCGGACACTGGCGATGAGCGTCTATGGCGACCTGGATATTTCCATCATTGATGAAATGCCCTCCGGGCGAAAACCGATCACCACCCATGTTTTCAACGAAAAGATGCGTCCCCGCGCCTATGACCTCATTGGGCGAGAGCTGGAAAAGGGAAGACAGGCCTATTTTGTTTATCCCTTGATCGAGGAGAGTGAGAAGACCGATCTCAAGAATGCGGTGGAGATGGCCGAACGCTTAAAGGAGGTGTTTGCAAAATATCCCGTCGGCCTTCTTCACGGGCGGATGAACCCGGCCGAAAAAGAGGGGATGATGGATCAATTCAAAAAAAACAGGGTACGAATCCTCGTCTCGACAACTGTCATCGAGGTCGGCGTCGATGTTCCCAACGCAACCGTCATGGTGGTGGAGCACGCTGAGAGATTCGGTCTTTCTCAGTTGCATCAGCTCAGAGGACGGGTCGGCCGGGGAGCGGAGAAGTCGTATTGTCTCCTGATTGCCGGTTACGCCCAGTCGGAAGAAACCCGCTATCGCTTGAAGGTCATGGAAGAAACCAATGACGGTTTCCGGATTGCCGAGGAGGATTTGAAAATCAGGGGCCCCGGCGATTTTTTGGGGACGCGGCAGGCGGGCCTGCCGGAATTTCGTCTGGCCCATCTGGTGCGCGACGGGCATCTCCTGAACGCGGCCCGAAAGAGAGCCTTTGAGATATTGGAGGAAGATCCGGCGCTTCAAAAAGAGGAGCATCGCATTCTGCGCAAAATTCTGGCGCAGAGGTGGGAGGGAAAGCTGGAATTGGCGGATGTAAGCTGATAACATTTGAGTACGCGGGTCCTGCCGCCTGCAGGTATCCCGCTCGTCCTCGTCCCGCGTTGCGGGACTGCGGCGCGATCGGGAGCCACACTGAAGGCGTCACCCGCTACTCGAATGATGCAAATATGAAACCCCCGTGGCTCAAAAAAAAACTCTCCCTCAATGCCCTTCAACCGATGCAGAGGAAGCTCCGGGGTCTCAACCTCCACACCGTCTGCGAGGAGGCGCGATGCCCCAACATCTCCGAATGTTTCGGCAGGGGCATTGCCACCATCATGATCATGGGGGATATCTGCACGCGGGCCTGCAAATTTTGTGCGGTGGCCACCGGGAGGCCGAAGCCGCCCGATCCGGATGAACCCTTTAAAACGGCTCAGTGGGCGCGGGAACTTGGATTAAGACATCTGGTGATTACTTCCGTCGATCGCGATGATCTCCCCGACCTGGGGGCGGCCCATTTTGCCGAAACGGTGCGGCAGATCCGTTCGAAAAATCAGGGGATGATCATCGAAGTGCTGACTCCGGACTTTCAGGGGAAGGGGGATCTCATCTCCAAAGTCGCGGAGACGGAGCCGGAAATTTACAATCACAACCTCGAAACGGTCAAACGGCTGACCCCTCATGTCCGTTCGGCCTCGAAATATGCCCGTTCGTTGTCGGTGCTTTCCTTTGTTAAGAAAAATTTTCCGCATCTCACTGTCAAATCGGGCCTGATGCTTGGGTTGGGAGAAACGGAAGAAGAGGTGGTTGGAGCGATGAAAGATTTGGTGAATAGCGGTTGTGATCTTCTGACCCTGGGACAGTATCTTCAGCCGACCCCCAAACATCTGCCGGTTGTCGAATACATTCATCCCGATCGTTTCGAGGCCTTTAAAAAAATCGGCATGGAACTTGGGTTTGGGGCGGTTTTTGCCGGCCCGTTTGTCCGGTCGTCATATATGGCGGAGAATTTTTTCCAGATGACAAAATCCCCGGATGCGTTACAAACAGGTCTATGAAAGCCTCTGGCGAATTTCCCCGCATCAGCCGCCTTCCTCCGTACATTCTGGGCCAAGTGGTCGCCCAGATGACCCAGCAGAGAAAAAAAGGGGACGACATCATTAATCTGGGAATGGGAAATCCCGATCTTCCTACCCCCCCCCATATCGTCAACAAGCTGATCGAAGCGGCGCAAAAAACAAAGAATCACCGCTATTCCGTATCGCGCGGGATTCCCAAACTGCGACAGGCGATTTGCGCCTGGTACAAGCGCCGCTACAACGTCGATCTCGATTGGGATTTTGAAGCCATCGCCGTCATGGGGGCCAAGGAAGGATTGTCCCATCTTCTGCTGGCGGCTACCCAGCCGGGCGATGTTGTTTTGGTGCCGAATCCGAGCTATCCCATCCATATCTATGCGCCGGTTATCGCCGGTTGTGACATCCGCGGCGTGAGGATGGACCGGCCAGTGGCCGGAACCGTACAGGGGGAAGAGGGTCCAAATGATTTTTTTCCGGCGCTTGAACGGGCGGTCAAGACGGTTATCCCGAAACCCAAATTCCTCATTCTCTCTTTTCCGTCCAACCCGACGACGCATGTGGTTGATCTTTGCTTCTTTGAGAAGGTTGTCTCTTTCGCCCGCGAGCACGGCATCTGGGTCATCCACGACCTTGCCTATGCCGACCTTACGTTTGACGGCGTCAAGGCCCCCAGCATTTTGCAGGTGGAGGGGGCGAAAGATGTGGCGGTCGAACTTTATTCACTTTCAAAAGGGTACAGCATGCCGGGCTGGCGGGTCGGATTTTTGTGCGGCAATCGCGAGCTGGTCGGAGCCCTCACAAAAATCAAAAGCTATTTCGATTACGGGATGTTTCAGCCGGTCCAGATCGCGGCCACCGTTGCCTTGAACGGGCCTGAAGATTGCGTCAAACAGATCTGTGATACGTATCGCAAGAGGCGCGATGTTCTTTGCGAGGGTTTGAGCGGCGCCGGCTGGACGATTGAAAAACCGAAGGGGACCATGTTTGTCTGGGCCAAAATTCCGGACAAATTTTCCTCGCCCGGTTCGCTTGAATTTAGTAAGCTTCTTCTTTCCAGGGCAAAGGTCTGTGTTTCTCCCGGCATCGGCTTCGGCGAATACGGGGAAGGTTATGTCCGGTTTGCCCTGGTGGAAAACGAAAAAAGAATCAAACAGGCGGTGAAAGGGATCAAAAAAATATTGTAGGGGCGTAATGCATTACGCCCGTACTGGAGATTGAATGTCGCATGTCCCTCAAATCAACATCGGCCTCTTCGGTCTGGGCACCGTCGGCGGAAGTGTGTATGAAATTCTCCACAAGAACCGCGATCTGATCGCCCAGAAACTGGGTTACCCCATCAACTTGAAGAAGGTCTGCGAACTCGATCCGAAGAGGCTCAAACAGTTCGGCGTTCAGCAGGCCATCGCAACGTCCAGGGCGGCCGAGGTGCTGGACGATCCGGAAATTTCCATTATTGTCGAATTGATCGGCGACAAGCCGGTGGCCAAAGAGGTGATCCTCAAGGCCCTCCAGTTGGGAAAGCATGTGGTGACCGCCAACAAGGCTTGTCTGGCGGCGCACGGGCCTGAGTTTTATCAGGAAGCGGCCAAAAACGAGGTGGAGATTCTGTTCGAGGCGGCGGTGGCCGGCTCGATCCCCGTTTTACGGGCGATCCGCGAGGGATTTGTGGCCGATAAAGTGTTGTCTATTTTGGGAATCATCAACGGCACCTCCAATTATATTCTCACCGAAATGGAGGAGAAGAAGAAGGATTTTGCCTCTGTTCTTGAAGAGGCGCAAAAACTGGGTTACGCCGAGGCCAATCCAAAGGCCGATATTGAAGGGATTGATTCAGCGCACAAGCTGACCATTCTTGCCGCCCTTGCCTACGGTTGTGTCATTCCTGTGGGAAAGGTTACCACCGAGGGAATCACCGAAATTACCCCGCTGGATTTCGATATGGCGGAGCGTTTTGGCTACAAAATAAAATTGCTGGCCATCTCCAAGAAGGAGGGGGATGAAATCGAGGTGCGGGTCCACCCAACGATGATTCCCAATGGTCACATGCTGGCCTCTGTGCGGGGCGTTTTTAACGCCGTGATGCTTCGGGGGGAATGTATCGGCGATCAACTCTTCTACGGCAGAGGTGCGGGAGGCGGGCCTACCGCCGCGGCAGTGGTGGGGGATATTGTGGAGATTGCCAGAAACATCGGCACCCGGGTTCCCGGTGTTCCACCGCTCGGTTTCCGGCTGGAAAATGTTCACAAGGGAAAGGTCCGTTCGATGGAAGACATCGATTCGGAATATTATCTTCGTTTCACGGCCCACGACAAACCGGGGGTTTTTGCCAAGATTGCAAGCGCCTTGGGAGCAAACGGCATCAGTATTTCCGCCGTTTATCAGCACGGACGCGAGGAAGGAAAAGAGGTTCCGATTGTGGTGATGACCCACAAGGCGAAAGAAAAAAACATGATGAAGGCCTTGGGCGAAATCGACAAACTTTCGGTAGTGACGAAAAAAACTTTGCTGATCCGGATTGAATCATGAAAGTTGCATGTTGAAAGTTGAAGGTTGCAGGTTAAACTTTGAACTTTGAAC
>JACQOY010000228.1 GCA_016207765.1 Deltaproteobacteria bacterium
GGCGACGCGAGCCCCTGCAATTGACCCGCTGACCATCAATGTAACGGGCCAACACCACGATTTTGCAAAAAACATCGAGGCGGGGGCGTTTGGTTTTCTGGCCGACATCCCATTGTCGTTCGATTCACTTGAAGCCGCTCCCTTCACGTTTGAGGCAAAGACAAAAAATGGGTCGGTTGAAGGAGCCGTGAACGATCTCAACGCCCGGTATGACCGGGACACAAAGGGAATTTCCGCATCATTCGATCTGGCGGATATCGGGGCGTCGCAAGGCGATCTTTTTTCCTTTATCCGCGGTCTGGGTGGAGAGGTTACCTATCGCGACGGCCTTGCCTCGGCTGATCTTCAGGTAACGGATGCCTTGATGACCGCTTCCCTGGGCGGCGAAGGGTATGCGTTTACTTTTACGGGGAGTCTTTCGGCCACCGATGATCTCGGTGACAAATCAACCCCTGTTGATGAATTTAATTTAAACGGCCGGTTTGCCGCCTATGACGGAAAACCGGAGACAGAGACTCTGGTGGGACTGATTAAACAGGGAAAAGTGCGGGTTCGTCTGGAAGAGTTCGATTGGCAGTCGGGCTCCGACCGCCAGTCGGGCTCCGACCGCCAGTCGGGCTCCGACCGGGTGGTCGGCAAAATCGAGATCGATCTCAGGGGTGTGGAGATGGAACAATACCTGGCCACGTTCACGCCGGCGAACCGGCAACTTGTTCGAGGATGGCTTGAAAAAGAGCCGTTCGCATTAAATCTGAATATCGACTGGATGCCCCGCGAAATAACAATTCCCCAACCATCTCCCCTTTATCTTGAGGAAGGCTTCAATCCCGATGCCCTGACCAATGGTTTTACCGACCCGATGCCCGTCTCTTCTTCCGGCTTCGATACCGGGGGAGTCACCTCTCTTTCCGATTTGCTTCCCCCTCTTGCCGAAACTTTTTTGGCATCGGAAGAATCGTTGATGACGACAACAAAGAATGTCGATGGCCCCGATCGCCAGTCGGGCTCCGACCGCCAGTCGGGCTCCGACCGTTACAACCGGGATTATTATCTCCCCTGGGACGACAAGTCCCCCTTGTGCCGCGATATTGCGCGAAACCGGTGGGTGAACCGGCAACAGCGCCGAATGCGGAAGAGCGACGAGGGCTTTCTCCTTTTTGAGGGGAAGGGCGGCGTTTACAAAACGCAATCCGGCGTTGTTGATTTCAAATTCAAAAAAGAAACCCGCGCCGATTTCTGGATTACGCACAAGAAAGACGACGCAGAGGATGATTTTGGCCGCTTGCGAAGCGTCGATATTCTTTTTTCGAAGCCGATTTGCGTCCGCCTGTTCGGTTTTCTGCCGATTGCCGGGATAAACGGCCTGTATGCCGATCTTGAAACGGGAACCATTCTGGTTGACATGTGTCCCTGGCCCGATTCGTGGAGCGGCCCCGAAACCACCCGACGGGTCTGGAAAAGCACGCCGGAAGAGCTCAAAGAACTTCTTCGGGAGAACGGCTTCAACGAAAAATATCCGGCCGATCTCGAAGTCTGGTTCAAAGTTTTCTCCAACCTCGATTTCGACTCGATATTGAAAAAACCGGAAAGCGGCGGGACGGCGGAACCGGAAGCTCCGGTGGCACCGGAAGCTCCGGTGGCGCCGATGATCGGCGAACCGGGAGAACCACCTGAAGACAAACCTGTTGGGCGAAAAAAACGGAACGATTTGAGCGACCTTCCTTTTATTTCTTCGAAGGATTACACCTCCATCCACATCGACACAAGGCTCGATCCAAATCGCGAAGTCGATTTCGGTTTTGCCAAAATGCGCTTTGAATGTCTGGGAGAGTCCTGCCTTCTCCACGGCAATCACGACAACAGGGACTTGAACCGCCTCGTGGCCGATGTCGATTTCAAAAACAAGACGGTCACCTTCGATTTTCCGCTCGTGGAACGGCTGATCATCGAATCGGATGATCAGCGGCTGATTTTTGAAGACGGTTTTGTCAATGCATTGAAGTTTTCGATGACGGATGAGAAGGATTTTACGATGACCGCCGACAAACTGGGGATCAAGTCGATCCAGTTTTTCGATTTGTCCGAAGAGGGCCCCTCCTATGTTCTCCGCTCGGCCCAGAAGAACAGCTTCTCAAACCTTGCCGGCCATCTGACAGGGAACGAAAGCGGAAAATGGTCTATGGGGATCGACCTCGATTTCGATCCGTCGGATGAACTGGACATTCATGTTTTTGGCCGGGAAAAGAATGTTGATACGGGAACCAGCCGAATGGCCGAACGTTATGTTCTCCTCGATAATGCCGCGGGGGTTTCGGGGCATATGAGTTCCGCTTTGAGCATTGCGACAGGGGAAGAAGGGGATATTGATCTGGAGCGCTGGGGGATCGATTTGGTCATTCCCCGGGCCACCGTTACCCTGGGAGTGGCGGAGAGACGGGGTGAGTCGATGCGTCAAATCGCATCGGAAAAACATGGCGGGGCCGGAGAAACAAAACACATCAAAGGATTTGATGTGACCTTTGCCTTCGAGGATGGCACCGCGAAAATCGGTTATGTAAAAGAGGAGGCAAAAGCGAACAATAATCGCCCCAACATGGAATTTAAGGGGAGGGTTGAAATGAACACCGACACCCCTTTTGCCACTGAGCAGAAATTGGCTCCGGGAGTGACAGCCCGCCTTCAGTCGCAAAAAATCGAGGCTGATTTTTTCGGTGAACTCAAACTCCACGGTGATCTCATCTCGGTAAAACCGCTCCCCGCCGAAAACGGCGCCGGGCCAAATCCCATTGAGATGAAATTGACCGGCTCCGGTGAACTCACCATTGACTCAAAACAGATCGTCGATGAAAAAGGGGAGTCGCCCCTGCCTTCCGGTGTTCCCGACTTCAACTGGACGGCCCAATTTGACAAATCCTCCATTATCGCCTCGGTGGATGAGTTTGAAATCCTCCTGGTCCCGAACCGGAAAAAACCGGGAGAGATGAAACCCCAACTGAAAGCGTTCAATACGGTGGATGCGATGGTGACGATTGACAAGGGGCGATCGGACTTGATGCTGTCCGAAGGGGGGCTGGAGTATTACCGGAATATCTGGAAAGAAATCGACGGCTCGACCATTCACGTCAGCCACTTTGATGCCACCCTCATGAACGGCAAGGATTTCTTTGCCCACGGCCTGTTTGTTCTCGATTTGCGCGACAACGCCTCGGATAACCATATCACGACGCACCTCGATTTTTCACAAGGGAAGAAAGCCGATCCGTTTGTCGACATTTATCTCGAAGATCCCTATGGCGCCAGTCAGCTTGCCTTCACTTTTGGCAATACCGCCAAAAAATAATTTCATTATTAATAAACGTCATAAAAATATCTGACGCGCCGAATCATGAAATTCATTGTTTGTCGATTCCATCTGGACAAACAAAATCCCGAAGCAGATAATTCCCTCATTCCACGAGCGGAAGTTGAGTTGTCCTGTTGAAGTGACGGTGATGTTTTTTGGGGTCAGCCAAAAAGTCATGCCGCAAATACTCTCACAGGATTTTTCCTATCATTACCTTGTCGATCCAACGCCAAACGATCCGCTAACCCAACCGGATTATCTCGATCCCGCCAACGACAAAACCGTTTATCGCGTTACCGGGTATTCGTATAATTCCGTCCAGAATGATTTAAACCGTCTCTTTCCTTCCGGTGTTCCAAACAACTGGGCGGAGAAGTATTTCCACTGGTGGATGGAACGGAAGCAGGGCGATATCACCGAAATCGATCCTTATTTTTACGAGGCGGTCGATCGGGGGCAGTGGAACGGCGACTGGTCGATCGGCTCCCCATACCGCCTTACCGTTGTAAAAATTGATGTGGATGAAGAAGTCCGGTGGCTTAAAAAAACGGAATTCGAACAGGAGGTGAAGGAAAAGGGTTTTTATTCTCTTGCCGGTTTTGAGTTGCATTCGTGGGACGAAATCCTCGAAATAGCCGCGACATTTCCAACACCGCTCGGAAAGATTCGCCTCGGTCCTTCCTTTGCCGTCACGGAAGAAAAAATCGTCCTCTATCGGAGAGGAGAGGGAAAAAAAACATGCCGCATCTCCGACTCTCCCAACGGACCGTTAAAATCGGCGGATCTCCCGCAGGGGGAGATGCGGTTTTGGTTTGAGGCCGATCGGGCCGAACGGGTGAAACTTCCGGGGTCCGCCGGCTGGCTGGCGCTCGATTACGAAAAAGGAGCGGTGATCAAAGCCTATTTCAATCTTCAATCGCATCGGGCGGCGGTGGAAAACGGAATGTATCTTTTGGCGTTTGACGGCGTTTCGGTTTCTTTAAGGCCGGAACTCATCCTCGATCTTCTGAAAGAACAGTATGGAGTGGTTTTCTTGCCGGAGCTTGTCTCGTTTGTTGCCGCTGTGGTCGGTTCCACCAAAGATACCTATCGCCTTCCCGTCAAAGGGGTGGTGCTTTTCGGTGGACGCCCCCATTTGGAGCTTGATCTCTCGGCCCATCCCTGGATCGGGGATATTTTTCCTTTTCCCCTTTTTATCGATTTGAGCCTTGCCTCCGATTGCGGTCTGCCGCTTCCCGAAGGGCTTCCCGGCGATGTGATCGGCAATTCCTCTTTCCGGCTCCAAAGCGATCTCAACTCATACCTCCTTTTGAAAACGGCCGAAGAGATGATGAAGACGGTTCGGGAAGAGGGTGCGGGCAACGGTTTGATTTCGTCGCTTCTCCCTTCTTCTTACAGCGGGGAAGTAAAGTTCCGGTCGATAAACGGCGGGTATCTGCTCGATTCACCCCACCCGATTCTGGGAGAGCAGGCCAGAATCGACGATGGCGCTTTCCGGATCGATTTCAACTCCCAGGGGGCCTATTCGGTCGAAGGGCATCTTCCGGTCCGTTTCTTAAGGAACGCGGGAGACGAAGAAGGGCGAACTCTTTCCGCCGAGCTTGATTTTCGCGTCAAAACCGACGAGACGGGGCAGCTCGGCGGCTGGATGGAGGCCCATTCGGATGAACTGCCGATTCTTCTGGGAGGCGCGTTCGACTCCGCCGAGGCGAACATTTCCTTTTCGGATGTTTCGTTCAACCCCAAGGCGGGCGGCCCGGAAGATCTTCTCGCCCGGATGGTCAATGAGTTTGAGGTGCAACTGATTCGAAACGACAAAAGCTCGGTTTTCGTGCAGGGAGGGGGGGTTTACACCCATGAAGATTCGCAGATCTATGTTTCCGGAGACGGAAATATTCTTTCCCTTCTCGGTCTTCCGGTGAATGAAAACGATGTATCCGTTTCGTGGAACGGCATGCCGGGAGTGAAGGGAAAAAATTTCGAATTCAGCGGATTTTCTTTTCCGCTGATGGACGGTCTTGAGTTTGCCATTGAGGATGTGATTGGAACCTACCAAAAAAATTCCGACCGGACGGTTATGGACGTAAAAGGGGTTTTTCGTTTTACCGCCATGGGCCCCTTTATGGCCGATGAAAGCGTTTTCTACGAGGGAAAAATCGTCTGGAATCCAAAAAAGCAGACCATTACCATGGTTGATCTGGATGTGCCGTTGGCCGATCTGGCGCTGAATTTCAGGCAGGGAGAGGAAAAATTTCCCTTCATTTTTTCGGGGCGGCTGACCGGGCAATTAAGGATCGATCTCCGGAAGGGGGTGGTTACGGGGCCTTTCGCCTTGAACGGTGATCTTTATTATCTCGAAGATGCCCGGGAATCAGGGATTGCCGTTTTGCCCCTCTGGCTTCAGATTGACGGACCGTTTGAGGCCCACATCCCGTTCAACGGCGTCATTTACAACCCGGCCGAGCGGGGGGATCTTAAAACAGCCGCCGATGTCATCCAAAAAAACCGGCATTCAAGCCGTGTTCAGGCCATCGAGGGAATCACGTTTCAGGTGAACTCTTTTTCGCGCGACAAAAAAAACGGCTCGATCTCCGCCGATCTGATGATTGATCTTGAATCGGTCGGTCTTGTGTCACCGGCAACAGACAGCCCCGGGGCAATGGATGATCCACCGGCTGTCGACGGGGAAAAGCCGGTCCAAGATCCTCCAGAACCGCTGATTATCAGGTCCCGAAGGGAAACCCTCGATCCGCTGGATATTTACCTCGATGCCTACGGTCTCGACCGCGAAAAAGCCGAGATGATGCTCACGATGCTCCGAAACAGCGAAGAGGCCGTTTTTTCACTCACCGGATTCAGAATAAACCGGACCGGATCCCCTTTTCTTAAGGTGCCGGATGACGCGGTGCCGCAAATCGATGTCCGTGTGGTGGAAGGACGCGTGCAACGATTCCATTTGTATTTTTCGAAGCCGATCGGGATTCCCCCTCTGGTTCGGGGAGTTTATTTCGACGGAGGGTCCGGAAAATTCCGCCTCGATCTGATCAACAATGGGGATGGAAGAAGGCCGCCCGATTTTTACCGTCTCGGCCGGGGGGACCCCGATATCGGCAAAATGCTCTTTCGCCTGTTGCCCCTTTCCACAGAGGTGGTGGACGGTTTATCGGCGCAAACCGGCCTTGATCCCGCCTCTGTCACCGATGACGCGTCGGTTTGGCTCGAGTTTTTTCTTTTGACACTGGTGGCGTTGGAAGAGCATTCAATCGACAAAATGGGGGAGACGGCCCGGAACGAAAATCCCGTCGGCCTGGATCATGCAAAAGTCGTCATCGATTCGATGAGATTAAAACCGGGGACGACCCTTTCCATGTATGGCACCCAATTTGAAATAGGTTGCGACCACAATGCCCTTAAAGACGGCGGTGTCAACCACGGAGACAACCTTCTTTCCGGCACCATCGATTTGGGAAAGGGAATTTTTCGCCTGAGAATGGATAATCTGGACAAACTCCATATCTTTGTGCCGGGGAATGAGGGGAGCGCTCCCCTGATGGATCTGATGCTCAGGGACGGCAAGATAGGAGAAATCGAAATGAAGCGAGAGGAAGGGGAAACGGTTTTAAGAATTGCCGATATGGATTTCGCCCGGTCGGGGCTGACGGGAAAACCCTTTGAGGAAAACCTTGATTTGCGGGTGATCAGCAATTTCCGGATGAATGAAATGGCAATTCGGCAAAGCGCCGAAAACGATCAAACGGTCATCACCACCGATTTTTCTGCCGACGTCCAATCGGGGCACCTCCATTTCAAAAAAGGGAAAAGAAGGGCCGATTTTGAAATGGAGCCGTCGTCCCTGCATGTAAAATCGTCCATCCGGTTTGATGATGTGATCCGGACCGCCTCCGGAGAGTATCCATACACCAATTTTCCCTTCATGCCGTCGGATAAATCGGCTTTACCGATGATCGATACCGTCCTGACGGCGAGTGAATTCGATATTACCTCGAAAGAACTGGCTTACTCGCAGGTGAGGCTTGCTCCCGGCATTGTTTTCGGTCGTTCGGTGACGCGCGATGCGCACATTGTTTTGAAGAGCGGATACGGGGGGGAAGGGGATCTGTTGAATCTGACCGGGAATTTCGACTGGCGGATGAACCAACCCTTTCCGGTTCCATTGGCCCGCATCCAGTTGATACCCCGCCTGGTTCCCGTCCTTGAATTCGAATCGATGAGTCTTTCGGGTCCGGGACAGCTTAAATTTGACGATGAGAGGGTCTATTTTGGAAAGGTGAAGGAGGATGAAGAAGTTCCCGAAGCACTCAAGGGGAGGAAGCTTCTGGTCAATTATTCGGGAACTCTTTCGGTGGAACATGTTCCTATTGCCGATCAACCTTCCTTTGTCACCCGGCTAAGCGGCCGTTTTGAGGGAACGCACGAATACCGTGAAGGGATGTTTTCCATCGAGGAAAGCGGTGAAGGTTTTCCGTTGCATGTCCGGGAGATGACGGCGGAGGACATGGTGATCAACATTCATGATCTGAACGGGATAATTTACACCGAGTCCCCCTCGCCCGCGGGTGTTTCGGCCTGGTCTTTTGTTGACGGGAGCGGGGTCTTTTCGGCTGTCGAAGCGCATCTTGAGGAGGCCGGGCGGGCCGATTTCACCGGAATGCAACTGCAACTCTACGATGCCGGTCCCCATCGGAACTTTGTGATAATGGAGGGGAATCTGAAAGTCCGTGACAAAGTGACCACATTTGAAGATTTGAATCTGGAAGCAGAGTTGTACGACGAACTCAACAAAAGCAGTATGAAAGGAATCAAAATCAAGAGTCGCTCGCCGGTTGCATGGCTTTGGTCAGAACCCCCGTCAGAGCCTCCCACGGGATATCCCTTATTTGCCATTTGATGACCAGCTCCGCCCCCTTTTGTTCCATTGCCGCTTTCAGGAAAAATTTCGTAAGATCCGAAACCGCTTTTGGAATTTGGGCCCCCATGATCTGGTTGGCCGAGAGATATTCCTTCAGGTGTTTTGCCTTTTTTTCGTCCACGCACACAAATTTGACCGCCAGCTCCCATTCGTTTTCAAGCCGGATGAGCGCTTCGATCTCGCGAATGTCCGGCCTGGAATCTTCGGGCACGCGGAGACGAAAAAAGAGAGGGGAGTCGATGTTTTGAAAAGCGGAAAGGGCCTCAAGATCACTATCCGTAGGGGGCGCCCGCTCCAGGTATTTTTCGGCGGTTGGGGTGATCATCCCGGCATTTCCCACAAGCAGAAGTTCATCGGAGGGAAAGGCGACACCCCAAACGGCGTCTTCTTGAAGAACATAGATCGGGATTTTCCCCGTTCGGAGCTCCGTCAATCTGGTTCCCGACAATTCAGCCGTTTTTTCAAGGTTTTTGAGAATCTCTTCGTGCCGATAGGGGCCGGCGGCAAGTCCTATGAGGGCAGGGCCGCCGTCGGTTCGTATCATGCCGGCCAAAAATTTCTGGCCCGCAAGGTTCATGAAATTCTGCCCGTTAAAGGGGGGTAGGGAAAACAGAAAATCGGTCAGCGGTTTCAGGGCGGTTTCCTGAAAGAGGTTTTCGGGATTCGCCGAGAGAATCATCTCCATATCGGGGGGCAACAGATAAAACAGACGTTTGAGCCTTGTTTCCGGATCGACAGCCGGATCAAACCACGAAGGTTGCCGGACGACCGCGACCGGCTTCGGGGGGGGTTGGCAGGAAAATTTGGAGCAGGAGGAGAGGCATACAAACAAGAGCAGAAACCAATAGCTCATTTTGCAACGATTCAGTCTCATGTGTCCCATTTCTCGAGCATCTCCATCAACACCCGCGTTATCGCCCTGTTTCCCTTCATCATGGCCGAGTGGTACTTCGGAAGCGCCAGAAGAAGCTGTGGGTGGGCCAGGGCTTGTCCCAAAAAGTATCCCATCTTCAAATTCCCGTCACGGTCAAAATTGGTTTCGGGGAGCGCCGACAAATCCCGGTCGAGCGGATCCCAGATCGCGCGGATCGACAGAAAAGGGATTCCGGTCTTTTCGCACTCCCTGGCAAACGGGAAGGTCTCCATATCCACCGCGATAGCGCCGAATTTTTCCCCCGCTTTTTTCTTTTCATCAGGGGTTGGGAGGACCCGGGCGGCGGTCAAGAGCGTCCCTTTGGCGGCAGGGAGATTCAGCGAGTGAAGAAGCGTTTCGGCTTTTTGAACCAGATCGGGCCGTATTTTAGCCGATTGTCCGTCCGGATTGAGAATGGCCGGGGGGAGCACGATATCTCCCTCTTTGAGATTTGCCGTCAGGCCGCCGGAGAGGCCGAAATGAACGACCATCCGTGGCGGATCTGAAAAGGAATGAAAAATGGCACGGGATGTCTGCCGCGCCCGCTCAAAGCCCACCCCTATCTGCCCCAGCAGGATTTCTTTTTTGGCCGATCGCAGGGCTCCCGGTCCCTGGGGCGCCAGGTCGGGGTCGGAGACCCCGACACCTGGGGCGGCAGAGCCGCTGATCCGGGGCGCTGTTCCGCCCGTTTCAGCCCGGAAAAAATTCAGCCCGTGAAAGGCAGGGTCTCTCTCAAAGCGAAGGTGCTTTTTCAGTTCCCCCCATTCCGGTTTTGTAGCGCAGACCAACAGCCATTTTGGGAGCATGATAATCTAATTATATGAAATTACTATTGAAAATAGACAGCAAAAAATTTTCAGATTTCTATCCAATACAAGTTCAAATAAGGAGTAGAAATTAAAATTGTTGTTTGGTAAGCTGGCATTGAGCGGTAAGACCACCATGAATTGTCTGGGGTGTTTCCTTCCATCGGAAGGTAAGAGCCTCGGCGAACCAAGTTTATGGGGCACGCTCATTTTTTTTGTCCGGGAGATATAGGTCATCAAATTGAATTTTTTTCATAGCGAAAACATCGTACCATTCTGTGTCTCTTTTTTCATATTTTCTGAAAATTCCCCACGAAAATAGATCAACGGCCTGCAATGGTTTTATTTCTTTTGAGTCCCGATGAAAAATATCAAGAGGAACTGAGGGTTCGAGGCGGCCTGCCAGTTGCGATGTAATATAACCATTAAATTCCCGAATTTCCCTTTGGTTCTTGCTTTTATCGATGTAAAGATAAACGCGTGACTCCGCATTTTCAAATGGGAGTTTATCAAGCACTTGCCGCGCAATAAAATTGTAAATTCTGGCCTTGTTTCCGATTAATTTTTCGTAGACGCGTCTCTTGTTTAACGTAAGAGAATAAATTGCAAAAGGAGTTGATTCGACCAGATTGTAAAAGTATTTTTTCACTTCCAGGGTTGTTTCGGTTCCCTTAAGCTCCGCCGCTATTCTTGACCTTTTGCCTTTAGGATTTATTTTTCTGGCGAGGGTTTTTTTGACTGCTTGGATCAGCTTCCGGTGATTTTCGTTTCCTCGAAGCGCAAGAATCGTGATCGTAAAAAATTTTGACGGTTTTTTGTTTACAAAATCAAACCCGAGATCGCCGCTTTCATCAAGATACAGAAACCACATTTCAATTTTCTCATTTCCTCTGTAGATTCAGGTTGGCAGGGCGCCAGCCGCGTAGTTGGCCTCAATAACCCAAAATTCGAGTACTGAGAACCAAAACAACCAAAATCGGTGTGTCTTTTTCTTCATAGTTTTCCTCCTTTCTGGTTTTGATTGACCTGTTAGAGTCATTAACCAAGATCGCAGTAATGCGATCTGAAGAAGGGCTATGAGACCGACACACGCCCAGGGAATCGAACCTTGTGCCACCAACCCTAACAGCCTGAATCAGCAGGGTCATGTTTTCAACTCTACTCTTTTTGAATAAGACGGCAATTCGAAAAAATTGTCTGCCGGGTATGCCGGGACGCGGCTGTTACGCAAATTTCCCATTGCCTTTAAACCCCCATCCTTTCTATACTCGTATCCACCCCTCATGAAATTACGCGATTTAAGCCTCCCCATCCTTTTGGCGATCACCTTTTCCCTGTCCGATCCCTGCGTGCCGTCCGGCAACAAGGGGCCCGACCAGCCGGGGCCGGAAGATACGGTCCATGAAGTGAAAACGATCTATCCCCGGTTTGAGGAATCGCCGCGCTATGTCGCCGGGACCGGAACTTTTTCCGCCTCCGACCGGCTCGATGTGAAGGCCGAGTTCGACGGCAATATCGAGAAGGTTTATGTGGGGGAAGGGGATACGGCCGCCCAAGGCGATCCGTTGTGTCTTTTTAAAGGGGAGAAGCTGAACGCCGAAATAGAAAAAAAACAGGCGGAACTGAAAGAGGCCGAAGCCCGCCTGGAACTCGACCGCCGAAATTTTGAGTTGGGGGGCGGCGAAGCAGTCCCCGGAGGGGGCGGCGAACCGGCCTTCCCGCCGTCTGCCGAACCGGAAGAGACCGAGTCGGCTTTTTTGGACGAAGAGACGCCCGAAAAGCCGCCTCCCCCAAAACCCGAAAACCAGATTGCCCCCCAAGAGCCCTCGCAACCGGTCGATCTGGAGGCCAAAATCCGGCTCGATGAAGCGACGGTTGAACGCCTTTCCGGAGAGCTCGATCAGTTGGAAGAGCAGTTGAAGAAACTGACGGTCAACGCCCCCATCGCCGGCGTTGTCAACAAGAGGAAGGTCACCGAAGGGGATATCGTGACCGCGGGGAGTTCCCTCTTCGACATTGTCACCGTCAACCCGATCACCATCAGCTTTGGCATTCCGCAGGAGGCGGCTTCTTATGTGGACAAACTGACCGTGGTCAAGGCGGCTCCGCTTTCAGCTCCCGACATGACGCTCGAGGGAACCATTTTCTACATCAGCCCCGAAATCGATCCCGCCTCAAAGACCATGCAGGTGAAGGCGCATCTTCCCAACGAGAAAGGATTGATCAAGGAAGGCCAGCAGGGAAAGGTTCTGGTGGCGACGCGCAAGATTGAAAAAGTCCTGATGGTGCCGCGCGAGGCGGTGGTTGTCGAAGAGGACAAGAATTACGTCTATGTGGTGTTTGGGGGGAAGGCGCACAAGACGGCGGTTGCCATTCGCGAGGAAGCGGGGCGGGAAAAGGAAGTGGGAATCGACGCGGATATCCGCATTGACGATTCCATCATCGTTGCCGGACAGAAAAATTTGAAAGATGAAAGTTTTGTGAAAGCGGTTGAACTACCGGCGCCCGAGCCGGCACTTAATCCGATCAAGACCGGTCAACAGAAAAATTCCGCACCGTAGGGGCCCCTACATTTTCTGGATTATCTGCGCCAATTTCCGGATTGTTTCCGGCGTTGTCCCGCAACAACCCCCGATCAGATTCGCCCCTTCATCCACGAATCGTTTTCCCCATCGAACAAATTCATCATCGGCCATGGTTCGATCAATTCCCCTATTCGGCTTTATGGCGATCGGCAATTGGGTTTGCTTCTGCAATTTTTGGAATACGGGATAAATCGATTCCGGTCCCTCCGAGCAGTTGAGGCCGATGATTGCGACGCCGTTTTGTTCCAGGAAAGAAACGAGAGCGAGCGGATTTTCGCCGGAGGGGAGAAGACCCGATTTGGTCACTGTCATCGAGACGAGAAGAGGGGTTTTATCATTAATATACGGCTTGGCCGCCCGGACGGCGATCTCCGTTTCCGCCCGGTTGGTCATTGTTTCGAGGGCAATCAGGTCGACGCCTGCGGACACGAGTGCCTCGATCTGCTCGCGGTAAATCTTGGCGGCGTCATCCGTCTTCTTCCCCAACGGCCCCACACTTCCTGCCACCCATGCCTTATCGCCGGCAACTTCTCGTGCCAGTCGGACTGCTGTCCGGTTTATCGTTTCAACATCGGTCACATAGTTCCGTGACGCCGTGAACGTATTCGTAAAAATCACCTCCGCCCCGGCGTCCAGATAGGCTTGGTGAACCTTTTTCACCTCCTCCGGACGTTCAAGTGTCCAAAGCACCGAAGGGACGCCCGGCGGAAGTCCACGGCCTTGCAATATCGTCCCCATCGCGCCGTCCATGAGGAGGATTTTCTTTTTTAGCTGTTGAATCAAGCTCTGCATGGTCATTTACCTTTCAAATCAAAAACAAACTCCCGACCATTTTTACGGGTTTCAAGCAATCCATGTTCTGCCAGATTTAAAAGATCGGTGCGCGCTGTTTGATAAACGACATGGAAAATTTTTTGATACTTGCTGATCGTTATTGGAAAAAGAGAATTTCTGAAATGAAATTTAAAGAGACGTTCCTGTCGCTGGTTCAAATTCGCGCCCGAGGATTGAATTTTTGTGAGCCAGGATGCCAGAGACGTTTCCTTCCGCTTTTCCAATTCGACGGTAGTAATTGCCTCTTCAATCATCTTGACGCTGAAGAGGACAAAATAAGTCAGGTCGGAGTCGACTTGTTCCGTATTCAGCAGGGAATCATAGTAGGCCTTCCGGTTGGCGGCAATGGCCTTTGAGATGGAGAAATATTGCATGAAATCGTATCCGTGTTTGAGAAGATAGTGGTACATCAAGGCCCGGGCGGTCCGGCCGTTTCCGTCGAAGAAGGGGTGAACATAAACGGTGTAAAAGTGGATCATCGATGCCTTGATCGCCGGGTGGACAAAAAGCGAATCGACGTTATCGAAATTAATCCACTCCAACAGCCGATTCATCATTTCCGGCACTTTATCATGCGCCGGCGCCGTATAATCGACCTTGTTTTTGGCCTCGTCGTAGACGACAACCAGATCGTTCCGGTATTTTCCGGCAAACGGTTCATCCTGTGGATCGAGTGTCTTTTTCGTCAGGATGCGGTGCAATTCCAAAACAAACTTTTCATCGACCGATCGGTTTAAGTTTTTAACAATAAACTGCATGGCCCGGTAGTTATTCAGGCACATCTGCTCGCTTCGTGTTTCGGGCGTGATTTTCTTCCGCGCCAGTTCCTCGGCCTTTTGCCGCGTCGTTTTGGCCCCTTCAATCCATGAGGAATAAAAGGCTTCGTCGATCAGGTTTTGAATCAGAAGTTCCTGGAGGACGCCGGGGGAGGTTCCTGACTCAAGCCACTGCGATTTTTGGGTGTCGATCCGGTGAATGATTTTCTCGATAGCCGGCGTTTTCCAGAGACGAAACGGATTTCCGGCCTGATCGAGCAACGGGTACTGCGGCTCCGCTTTCTTTTCCCGGAGAGAAAGGATCAGCGGCAAGAGTTGTTGATCTTTCAGATGAGCCGGAATTCGGTAGCCGATTTCGCGGGGCGGGTAATACCGGGCGTTCATTTCCTCCATGAACAGAAATTTTTCAAGCTCCGGAGAGGGCTGATTGTCGTTCGATTCAACCATATTTAACTACTAATGAAAAACTAACAACTACTATTTAACTACTAACAAACTACTAATAAAAACTAATTTTGTCAATAGGGCTGTTTGAAGAAAAAACCGGTGCGCGATCCGGATTGTGTATTTTATTTATCACATAACATGTTAAATTAATTGTATTATTA
>JACQOY010000219.1 GCA_016207765.1 Deltaproteobacteria bacterium
CATATAAATTGGCCATTTAAAATGTAACTTATTGGATATAAAAGATTAAATTAAAAAATTCTGTGAGACATCTTTTCTGGCACGATTCCTGCTCTATGAGTTCTCGTGTTCGATATTAACAACAAACCATAAAGGAGAAAGTCATGAAGACAAATTCATTAAAACTGACAACACTTTTAGTTCCCCTCTTCTGTTTAGCCATCACTGGATCATCGGGTTGCACGGGCTTGAGCCTCGAACCCACTGATGATGGTTCAACAACGGATGAGGGTTCCACCGGCACGTCATCGGCTGATGCTGTCGCCGGTTTTTCCACCAACGATCAGTATTTGTATGTCCCGCATAATGAGGAAGGGGTCGATTCCGCCTTGTATCCCTCCATGTCGGTCCTGGAAGAGATGATGCAGGGGCTGGTGAAGGTTTTTGATCCCGCCCGTCATTATCCCATCAATTGGGAAGGGGACGATATCCCGCCACTGGTTACCCACGAAGAGGTGGAGGAAATCATGGCGGAAAACGATCAGCCGAATGAATATGGTTGCGCCCTCCCTGTCGACGCAGGAACCAATTCGCTTCCCGAACGGGATGAAAGCTGGGTCGGTTCGGCAAACGGCGGATGCGGCACCTGGGCAACCGCCATGTGCAACCGTATTCTGGGGGAAACCGATTCGGATACCGAGGTAACCCGTGACGAATGGAACGACATCGCCGACGGCATCGGCCAGGGTGAAGACGGCGGTTCCACCATGACCGGCCAGTCTGAGTATTACGAGGACCTCGGCTACAGCGTGAATAACAAGAAATTCAGCGGATCGGCGGAGGACTACGCCGAAATGGTCGAAAAGATCGACGATGGATGCGACGTCAAACTCTTCATTTGGAAGAGAAATGCCGATGGAACCTACACGAACGGCCATGTGGAAACGGTGACGGGGGCGTCTGCGGACGCTGAAACCGCCACGACTAATTCATGGGGGAACGAGGGGACCATCAGCGGCGGCGACAGCGGCGGCTTCGATCACTCCCTGGATGGGACGCAGTTTCAAGATGCCGAAGGAAACGAATTGTGGCCCGCCGGCGCAACCGAGGTTTGGGTGAGCTATGTCTGTGAAAGCGGCTTCTTTGAAGGGATTGCACAAGCCTTGGGGTTTTAAGCAAAAACTCCCCCTGATCTCCTCTCTTTCTCCCTTTGATTGGACCCTGGGGCGGAAGGAGAGGGATCGGGTGGGAGTAAATGTTTGATTTAAGCGAAAAAAAAGATAACAATGACCGGCCCAAAATGAAAAAAATACTTATTCAAATTCTATTCGCAATTTTTCTGGCCGCTCTCGCCGCTTGCGGCGGCGCCGGAGGGGGAACCCCCTCAGCCGACATTCCAGCCCCTGTTTCCCATCTTTCCGCCTCAAGCCCCGATTCGAACGGCCTGGTCCGCATAACCGCTGAGGCCGGTTTTACCGATGGAGGAAGCACCGTGATCATCAGCAACCCCAACGCGGTAAGCCGAACGCTGTGGGATTTTCTGATTCGTTCGGCTTATGCCCATGCAACCCATACAATCTCTTCCAACGCTGATGGATCATTCCAAGAGGAAATTGAAGGGGCGATCGGAGATGTTCTCACAATTACCTATACGGTAGATGGCGTCGAAGAAACGACTGATTCGACAGTCCCCGCCAACACCCCTCCCCTTCCGACAACATCGGACATTCAGGATGTGAGCATCGATCCCAATACCGGTGTTGCCCTCATTGTAGCCAATAATGGTGTTGACGGTTTTGTTCATGTCGTTGATCTGTCCGATATGTCTTATGAGTCCACGATCGACTTGCCGGGTGCCTCCGGCGCCTCACGAATCGCCACAGATCCGACGACCGGCGAAACAATTGTTCTCGACACGGAAAATATCACGGCGATTCATCTCACGCTCGACGGCGGCGGTTCCGTCGTCTCCGTCACCGATATCGTTTCTTCTTCCGATCTGACGGCCGGCCCTTCCGGGGATTATGTCCTCATCTCCCATACCGATCCGACCCCTGCCCTTTCTTTTTTTGATCTTACATCAGACTCAGCCACCGCTGTCGGCGATTCGGAGGCCGAAGATGGAACCGACCAGGAATCGGCCCTTTTTGTAGCCGGCGATTCCGATGGAACAAACGACATGGCGGCAGTGGTTAGTCTTATGACTGATTCTTCCTATCTGCTGACAACCCATGATATCGATGATGGGGTTCCTTCGATTGTTCAGGATGGCGCCCTCCCCCTCGATATCGGCTCTCCCGGTGGGCTTTTCGTCTTTTCGGCGGGGACCGAGGCCTTGCTGACCGACTCCGACGGCGACCAGGTATTAAGAATCTTGCTTGCTGACGGATCGGCAACAACCATCGTTGTCGGCGATAATCCCCGCGGCGTCGTTGTTGACGAAACTGCCTTAACCGCCGCTTGTGTCAACAATGCGGACCGATCTGTTTCGACCATTTCCCTCTCCGATAATACCGTGACCGCCACGACCGAGGTCGGCCTCTCCCCCACGGAAATCGCCGTCGGCGATGTTGCCGGTACGCCGACAATCATCGTCATTAACACGGGTGATGAAACGGTGACGATTCTTTAAAAATTGGATTTCACGCCGATAAACGCCATTTGACGTTTATCGGTATCCCCTTTTCGATGGGAATAAAAAAGTTCCCGGTGGCAAGCGGTGCAATAGGGGAGAAACTCGAGATTCTTTTCGCTTAATCCGCTATCGGCCAACGCCAATTCGCACCCCTTCCTCAAATCGACAAAACTTCGGTCCCCTCTTCCCGCGGTAATCGTCAGCGCCCTCCGGGCACAAGAGCCTGTAACGCTCTCCGCCTTCGACGGATCGCTAACAGGCTCTAGCCGGTCGCCGAATCTTTTTCGAAACGCCTCCGCCACCTCGGGGCCGATTTCAAAACAACCCGGACAAAGTGCGGCTCCAACGACAACAGCCAGATTTTTGGGATTAGTGAGAAATTTCTCCCGCATCGTCCCGATTGAATTCTCGATGATGCCGGCAATCAGCCCTCGCCAGCCGGCATGGATGGCCCCAACCGCCCTCTGCTCCGGATCGTAGACCAGAATCGGCACACAATCGGCGGTGCGGATGCCAATGAGAACGCCCGGCTTTTGTGTCACAATGGCATCGCCTTCCGGCCTTCCACCCTCCCACTCACCCCCTCCCCTCAAGG
>JACQOY010000220.1 GCA_016207765.1 Deltaproteobacteria bacterium
GGGCAGACGCGGATTCCCTCCGGTGATTCATAATCCTTTTTCCCCTCCATGCTTATCTGCCAGGCCGGGACATCCGGAAAAAATTTCTTCAGATAGTAAAGCCCTTCCGCAATCGGCGCGTCGGAATATTTGCATTCGACAAAGAGAACCGGCTTTCGATTTTCCGTGATAACAAAATCGATTTCCCGCCTGTAAACATCTCGATAGTAGCGTAGCTCAATTTCGCGCCCCTTGGCGTCGTAGAGATAATTCGCCCATTTCAGCAGATGACAAGCAACCATGTTCTCGAAACGGAACCCTTTGTCGGGCACCAGGCTCCAGTCGAAGTGATAATGCTTTTGTTCTTTTTTAACCGCCCTGATCCTGGGCGCCCCGAATGGGGAGAGCCTAAAAATCGCATGCAGTCTTTCCAGAATGGCCAGCCATTTATCAACAGTGCGGTGATTGACCCTCAAGTCTTCGCGAAGGGCGTTGATGGAAAGCGGACTGCCGACCAGTTCGGGAAGCCTTAAGATCAGCAGTTCCAGATTTCCCAAGTCCTGAACCGCTTCCAGGCTGACTATGTCTTCACGAATGAGCCGTTGGCGATATTCCAGAGACCATCGCTTCGCCTTGACCGTGTCCTGATGCAGAAAGGGCTCAGGAAATCCGCCCAGTTCCAGCAGGGCCTTTAAGTCTTTGAGACCGGTTATTCCCAACTCGGCCGCCGAAAGGGGATGCAGTCGGAGGTAGTGATATCTCCCCTGAAGGGAATCCCCCCCAAACCGGTAATAATCGAGCCGCGCACTGCCGGTGACCAGAATCTTAAGCCTGCTTTTTTGCTTGTCGTAGAGGCCTTTCAGGTAATTTCGCCAGCCGCGGTATTTGTGAATCTCGTCGAAGATGAGCGCTTTGACCGGCGGAAACTTTCGGTTCAAAATGGCCTGACGGTCATCGGGAATATCCCAATTGAGGCAGGCCTTGTTGGAGGAAATAATTTGCCGCGCCAGCGTGGTCTTCCCCACCTGGCGGGGCCCGCCGATAAAGACCATTTTCTCAGCCAAGTCCGAGACAATCTGATCGTGAAGATAGCGTTGCATGGTATACTATTTTATACACATTGGTAAAAAAGTCTAGACTATTTTGTATAGCCATGCAAATTGCCCGATCAGGTGACTTCAGGAAGTGAATCGTTTCAACTCTTTTTCAATCCGCTTGATTTCTTCGGCTGAACTCTCCGCCATCGAGGCATAATAATCGCGGGGTTCCGATTTTGTGAATTCGGCCAAAGATTTTTGGGCCCGTTCCAGAGCCTTTTCCAGGCGCTCTTTGGCCGCAGTGGCGGTTGTCCGGTAGATTCCCTCATCGGTGTAGCCGTAGCCCACCCCCGACTGGCTGTCGTGGTCGTGGGTGTAAATAAACCAGGCGCCGCAGGCGGGACATTTGCGCACCTGCCCATCGAGCGTATAGCCGCCGATAATCTCCAGTTTATCCACCGCTTCGGGAAGCCGCTCTGGAGTATGAAGGGTCTCCACCTGCATTGAATCGGGAATGGGGGAACAGACGGAACAGCTGTGTCGCGCATCATGGGACATTAGATACTAAGAAGGCAATTTGATGCAATTGTTGCATCAATATTAAGACACCGCGGATCCTTGCAATCCTTTATGGCTCCGGCCACTGGCCGGGTTAGGGTCTACATATTGTTTGTAACAGACAGCGTTGCACAGCTATTCACAATAGTTGAATCTTTGCCACAGGCCGATACGGAACTCTTGCTTAAGGGGCATTCTTCGTCGAAGGTCTCTTTTGCATCATCAATCGAATCGCATGCCGAATTGTAATAGGCACACAAATATTTATAGTTGTCTGCGCTTAAATTGTTGCCCATATAACTTTCCAGTTTATCGAACAGCTTATGCGATTGTTCGGCATGGTTGACAATTGCCGCGCAAATGGTTGCCGCGGATGCGGGGCTTGTCACCTTCAATTGTGAGATGGCCGGCGCCATGATCATCCACAAAAAAATCAACGCTCCAATAAGAGCGCCTGCGCTTTTCTTCATTTGTTTTTTCATACATTTCCTCCTGATTATGGTTGGTTGTGATGATACTCTTTCCTCAAAAATCTTTCCAGCATCGTCCGTTTCCATAATCGATTCAATCGCTTGCTTCGGTCACACTCACCGTCACAGCCGAAAACGGCGCCGCGTCGGCGGAGTCGTAGAAAGGATGATAAACCCCTGCCGTGTCGGGATCGGTATCGGGAACGCACGGGACATCGCTCACGGCCGCCACGCAAACCGGGTCGTTTCCGGCGGCGCCGTCGGTGAATTGAAAACCGGCAAAGACATTGAGGGTCAGCGCCACGTCGTAGAACAGGCCTGTCGATAGGCTGATCAGATCCGTTGTGGGAAAGAGCGGCGCAAAATAGCCGGCCACACCGTAAAATGCGGTGGTGGTATATTGATCGTCCGACAGCGTAATCTGGCTGTAAAACTCCAGATTGAACCGACTGTAGTCGGCGGGGCGGGTGGTTGTTGTGCCGATGGAAGCGGCGGTCACCGCGGTCTCGTCGAAAAATGCCGTTGTTGTTCCATCGCTGTTGACGAGCATGAAGTCCCCCTCTTGTGCCTCTGCATTGCCGCAACGGGTCAGCATGGTGGCATCATCCACCTGATCGTCCGGCGTGGTGCAGACGCGATAGGTCTTTCCGCGGAGCGATTCGATGATTTTTTCCGCCTCGGCGCCGCTTGAGGGAAAGGTCTCGCCGAAATAGGCCAAAACAATCTGCACCCCTCCCATGGAAATATCCCCGGTGATCTCCGCCAAATCACCGCCGAATTCGACGCCGGCGGTGTCAAAGGTCATATCCACCTGCGCCGCATTGTAGAGGGAAAGTCTTTGCGTATTCTCAAAATTGATAAACCCCGGTCGGCAGGTGGTGATGGCGCCGTCGCTATCCACGCACTCGTTAAAATCAATCGCCAGAATCCCCGCGTGAAAAGTTCCCGACGTAATGGAACATATCTGTGTCTCTGCTGTCGGGCTGGCACTGCAATAACTCTCCGAGGGGGTCACGACCTTCCGCGTCGCGGCGGCCACAGAGGTTATTGCCGTTTTGATGGATGGCGCGGGCGAGGTGGAGGCTTCACTGCTCGTGTCGCTGGTGACGGTGGCAAAGGTGATGGTGTTTTTTGGGGTTTCCGGGGCGGGATTACTCACCTTCGTTCCGGCCCGTCCGCAAGATAGAGCCAGAAACAAAACGGCGATCACCAGAGTGCGATAAAAAAGTTTCGTCTTCATGGCTCAACTTCCCTCTTTTTTTTCTTTCCCCGTTTTTTTGTCAGCGGAAAAAACTGAAAATTCATCTGATAAACCTCATCGAAGGCCTTGCTCTTTTCGTTGACGAGCCGCATCAGGTCTTCCAGAAAAATGTTCACCCTCTGCTTGATCTCGGGCAGAAGGTCTTTCTGAATGGGAATGGTCACCGCATTGATATCCCTCTCCTTCGGGTCCACAATCCAGAGCGACTGCTTGGCCTGTTCGATCATTCCCGCATGATAATTGTAGCTCTCGGCGGCGGTGGTTTCCCACTCCGTTTTGAGCGTCACGTCGTTTTGAACCAGCTTGCCCGCCTCGTTTCGCCGCAGGAGGTTGAGATCGATCAGCGTTTTAAGCGCCTTTTCCACTTTGGCCGGGGTGAGTTTGAAATTCAGCCGTCGGATGATCCAGTCGATGTCCTCTTCAAAATCGGGAAGCGCCGCCATCTCGCGGATGATGACGGTATAAAACTGCGTGAGGTAGGTATGCTGGGGGTCGGCCAAAACCGGGATATCCTCTTTGGGCCGAATTTTCGCCAGTTCTTCCGCGCACCGCGCCCGTTCTTCCACATTGAGCGCCTGGTTGAATTCCACCAGCGCCTCAAAATACCGCCTCTGCCTCCCCAACAGCCCAAACCCGTGTGCCACCTGCCGGACCGTCTTGTGCGAAATATCCCTCTGCCCGTCCATCACCATCATCAAAAAACTGGCCGAAGAAAACCCCGCCTCGTCGGCAAAATACCGGAACGTGTACCCTTTCCGGCTCTTCTTGTAGTGAAGATACAAATCGCGGAGAAATTTGCGGTAGTCCAGGTATTCGAAGACGTTGGGAAAGGGTACACCCACGATGGATAGTATACAGGATCTTTCACTGATTATTAGTTAAAAATAAGATACCCATGACTATTTTATTGTTTTTATTAACTTAACTAATTGTAATTATTTATGTTTATTTATAGTTAAATTTTGATGAAAAAACCACGCAACTTTTTTACTTCTTGACCGATAATAGGAATTGATTAAGAAAGGAGACTTATGCCGAATCTAAAACTTAAATCGCTCAAGCCAATCGAACCGATGGAGGGCACGGCCGATGAAGATTGTTCTCGCCGCCCGAGTTTTTTGGGCAATCGTTTCGACCGCTCGGAGAGAAACAAAACTCCCTGTGATCCATTGAAAAGCAAGGGAAAGGGATTTCCCAATGCTGTCTCGGACGTGCGGAGGCTTGAGGCATTGCGGGAGCTTGAGGCAGTATTGAAGGGGAGGAAGGGGGAACTTAAATTCCCGATGTTGAAAAAACTGCCATCGACTGGATATAAACTTTTAGCTCCTTCCAATGTGCCTGGTGAAAAGACATGCTCAAACTCAAAGGCGTGCGAAGAACTTTCTGGATTTTTGAATAGGAGATGGTCCTTGATTTTGAATGAGAGGATCATGAGGCTCGATAAAAAGGCGGTGGTTTCAGAGGTGGCTCCAAAAACGATAGAAACCCCCAAATCCGGATCGGACTGGGACGGTTTTATCGAATTTCGGGTCCCCGCAAACCCGGACGAAGCGGTTGATTTTTGGAATTCCTACACTTTCGACGGCCATTCTCTTGTTGATCTGGTAGCGCACTATGCCGGCGGCGGCATCAGCGAAGCCGATGCGGCCTTGTGGCTTTCGGCCTCCTTCCAATATTACCTGCAGGCGCCGGAAATACCGGCAGATCGGAAAGACAGCGCCTCGTTTGTTGCCCTTGTTGAAAATGCCATGGCAGAAGGAAGGCTTGAGGTTGACTCGGGAACCTTGTCTCAACATCCCGGCGACGTGGTGCAATTTGGTTATGCGGAGCCGGGCGAATAGGAAAGGAAAACACTATGAGTGTCGAATTAGTTCGAAGTCATCTGGAAGAAGCCATTGGGGATAAACATATCACCATGGCGGAACTGTCCCAAATACTGAATCAAGAGGACCCGTTTTGGGGAGATGAACGAGTACCGAGCATGAGATCCTTTGTGGATAAGGATGAATATGCTGTTGTTAGAGGGCTTCAGACATCGATCCTACGCGGGGAATATACTTGTGACGATGGTGTCGCGGCTCAAATTGATGCCTTTGTGGAAAGGGGCCCTGATGA
>JACQOY010000221.1 GCA_016207765.1 Deltaproteobacteria bacterium
GAGCTTTCGGTGCTGAACCGTCTTCCGCAGGCGGTGAAAGTGGAATTGAAGGTTGTCGGCCGGTCGGAGGATGAGGAAGAAGAAGAGGGAAAGGAGTATTTTTTCACGACCGTTATTCCGTTGAACCTCTATGCGAGTGAAATCAATTTTTAAGGCGGCGAACGAGAAAGGAATCGCCCTTTTGATTGTCCTTTCAACCCTCATGGTCCTGACGACCAGTGTGGTGGAGTTTGCCTACAATTCGCGGGTCAATTACCGTCTGGCCATCCATGCCAAGGAGAGGCTTCAGGCTTATTATCTGGCCAAGTCGGCCCTCAATTTTTCGAAGCTGATCCTCAAGTACCACAAGGAGACCGAAAAACTGCTGGAATCCGCCGGTTCCGCCGCCGAGGCGATGGGAACGGAGCCGCTCTACCGCATGATGCCCCTTTCTTCGGAATTGTTGCGGGGCGCCCTCGGCGGCGATCTGTCCGGGCTAACCGGGGAAGGGGAAGAAGAAGAGGGAGCCGAGGAATCCCCCCCGGACGATTCTGCGGCAGATGAGGGGGGGGAAGAGGAGAAGCCGGCGGCGGAGGAAAATATCGAATCGGGCATTAGCATGGTATCCAAAGAAGAGGCGGAGAAATTTTTGAGTTTTGACGGCGATTTTTCAGCGGAAATCACCGAAGAGCAGACTCGTTACGATTTGAACAAGATCGCCGCCATTGTTTCCACCAGCCCCTCCTACGACCGGCGCAAGCAACTTTTGTATTCCCTTCTCATGAACCCGAAATTTGCCGATTTGTTTGAAAACCGGGAGTCAGACGCGGCCGCTTTGGTCCATGCCTTAAGTGATTGGGTCGATTCCAACGGGGTGATCAACGAGTTTGAGAACGTTCAACGAGGGGATGAAGACAGCCTCTACAGCGACGCCGGTTATCCGGTCAAGAACGGCAAAATCCTCAGTCGTTCCGAAATGCGCCTGGTGGCGGGCATGAACGACGATATTTATCAAATCCTGGAACCCTTTGTCACCGTCTACAGCGGGGACGAAAAAATCAATGTCTGCATCGGCGATGCCGAGGATATGATCAAGGCGATGATCTACCACTATACCCATCATGCCGGTTGTGCCTCGCCGGTCGATTACGAAGACGAGGAAAAAATGACGGAACTGGTATCCGCGGTGACCGGGGCCTGCCCCGACACATCGGCCATCGCCTCCGCCCTCAATTCGGCGCTCGGGTTGACCGATTTGGAGACATCGACGACGTCCGAAACCTCCTCCGGCACGTCGTCGACATCAACATCATCCACCGCCGGTTCGAGCGTGGCCGGCTGTGCCTTTCAGTTCAAGGATTTGCTCACCAAGGACAACAAGATATTCAATATCAGGGCCACGGGGACGGTGGGGGAAACCGAGGTGAACATCGTTTCCGTGCTGAATACCAGCTCGACCAACCCCAACCAGTGGAAGGTTCTCTATTTTCGGGTGGAATAAGATTGATTTTGACCCATGAAATTCCCTATTATTGACTCAAATCCACCATGCCTCAAACCATCGTCGGCATCGATATCGGAAGTTATTCCGTCAAGGTCTGCCAGCTCGAGCGGTCGCTCCGCGATTTCGAGCTGGTTGCCTTCCATGAACAGGTATTGAGCGTCAGCCCCCGCTTAACCCACGAAGAATCGGCGGCGGCAACCTTAAGGGCCATTTTCGAAAAAAACGAGATCTCCGCGGATGTCGTGGCGGTCAGCCTCCCGGCGCACCACATGGCCTGCCGGGTTTTCGATCTCCCCTTCACCAGCGCCAAAAAGATCGAACAGACCATCGATTTCGAGCTGGAGCAGTTTGTGCCGGTACCGCTCGAGGAACTCCTCATCGATTACCACATTCTTTCCATCGGGGAAAACCACTCAACCGTTCTTTCAGCCTATTTGCCGCGGACACGGTTTGTGAAATATCTGGATATGCTCCAATTGGCCGGAATTGATCCCAAGTACGCCGGGGTCGATGCCATCGATCTTTCACATATCACCCAGATCGCCATGGTGCCGCAGGGAGGGGTCTATGGGATCATCGACATCGGCCACGAAAAAACAAACGTTTGCGTCATGGACGGCTTGAAACTCAAGTATGTCCGATCCTTGACCATCGGGGGCATGCATTTTACGCGCGCCGTTCAAAAAGCCTTCAAGTTGAACTTTGAAAAGGCGGAGTCATTGAAGATTGATCGTGGCCGGGTTTCGGTCAGGGAAGAGGGGCTCGATCAGATTTCCCGCATTCTTCAGGAAGAAGCGGCTGAACTTTTGGTCCTGATCCGACAAACGTATCTGGGTTACCGGCAGATTTACCCCGATCGCCCCTGGATGGCGATTTATCTTTGCGGCGGTGGGTCGAAACTCCCCGGTTTGGCCGATCTCATCTCCTCATCCATGCGGTTGAACGTATCAACCCTCGACTGCCTTGAATTCATCGATCACCGGCTCGACCATCCCGATGCCTGCCGCGAGTCGATCCCCATGGCGTTGGCGCTGACGTTGAAAGTCATCTTTTCAAACAAGGCGGTCAAGATCAACTTTTGCCGGGGGGAATTTGCCTACAAGAAGGATATCAGGGCTTTGGGCACGGAAATCAAACAGGCGGGCGTTTGGTTTGCCGCGGTTCTGGCCTTGGGCGTAGCGCATTATTTCTTTTCCTATTATTTCATCAAATCGCGGATCGACAAGGCGGATGAACAGATTGTCAAGATGGCGGTTTCCGCCCTTCCGGAATTGAAGGATCAGAAAACCAAAACCGCCGGCAAACTCCTCACCATCGTCAACGGAAAGATAGCCGAGGTAAAAACCCAGTTGGAGGCGTTAAAGCCGGCGGGAGGGGTGGTAACCTCTCTTACCCTTCTTCTGGAGGTGTCCAAAAAAATTCCGTCCAAAGAAGAGATCAAACTCGATGTGGACGATTTCAGCTTCACCGGGGATTATGTCCGGATCGACGGGAGGACCACCTCGTTCGAGGCGGTGGACAAGCTCAAAAATTCTCTCTCCACTTCCCCCTATTTCAAGAACGTCGAAACGCGCAACGTGGCCAAAGGGATCAGGGATGAAATCAAGTTTTCCCTCTCCATGGAAGTTGCCGGCGCCGGGACGGAACCGAAGGAAGGTGCGTAGGGGCGTCCGCCTGCCTGTTCGCCGAAGCCTCGGCGAAGGTGGAAGGCGGACGCCCGTACAATAAATTGATGACTGAACGTTCCAAATACAGCCTTTTGGGAAGAATCAATTTCGAAGATCTGTACAACGCCTTTTTGGGGCTCGAGCAGAGGCAACAGACTTTTATCGTGATTGGCGGCGTGGTTTTGGCGATCCTCCTCATTATTCTTCCCATTTCGTGCGCCACCTCCCGGCTGGGAAAACTGGGGGAAGACTACGAGAAAAGCCGCGAGGGGATGAGCAGTTTCATGTCCAAGATTCACGATTATCAGGCCTCCAAAAAACAGCTGGCAGAAGTTCAAAAACAGCTCTCCGCCGGAGGGGGGCAGTCGCTGACCACCGTTTTGGAAGCCCTGGCCAATGAAGAAGGAATCGGCGGCAACATCGAAAAACTAAAACCGGTCAACATGGGGACCTCCGATTATTTTGACGAAACAGGAGTCGATGCCACAATCAGCAAGGTCACCCTCGACCAGATCGTTGGTTACCTCTCCCGCATCGAAACACACCCCGATATTCCCATGAAGGTCAAAAAAATGCAGATAAAACCCCGGTACGGCGGACGGTCGCAGTTGACGCTGACTTTCCAGGTATCGACCATGCAGATCAAGAAGGAGGCGGAGACAAGTGAATAAGATGGTTCAATGGGTGTTGAATCTTACGGCGGGGATTTTTTTCTTCGTTTTTTTCCTTTTTCTTTTTTTCCCGTTCGAGTCGCTCATCACCAATTTTTTGGGGAAAATCGAGGCGCAATCGAACGGGGCTTACCGGATCACGGTGGGAAAAATCGAGGCGGGGATCATTTTCAAGTCGGTGTTTACCGATTTTCAGCTTCATCAGGTGGTGGGGGGGCGTGACGACGTTTTGCTCGATTTTCCCAAAGTGAAGGTGGGCTTGAGTTATCTTCCCCTCATTGCCGGAACGGTAAAGGCTTCGTTCGAGGCAAAAGGCAAGAAGGGCAGAATGGAGGGGGATCTCGTGGTTTCCCCCGATGAGTACCGTCTCGATACCGAGATGCACGGGATGCAATTTGAAGATATTCGTTATCTTTCGGCTTGGCTGAAACTCCCGCTGGACGGGGCGCTCGATGGCACGATCGATTTGACCATTTACCCGGGTCAGGCTTCCCGAAACGAGGGGATAATCGACTTAAGCCTCAAGAATTTGAAGATTAGCCCCACCCGGGTGACCCCCTATCCCGGTTTCGACCTTGATCTTCCGGAGACCGTTCTTTCCGACGAAAAGGGGGGGGCGATAAAGATTCAAATGAAAGAGGGGAAACTCGAGTTGAAGGAGCTCACTTTCCCCGGTGAAGATCTGATTCTGGATTTGAAGGGGAGGATTCAGTTGAACAAAAAGCCTGATCTTTCCCGTCTGGCCATCAACGGCAAATTTTCCCTTTCCAAAAAAATGCAGGATGCCCTTCCATTTGTGGTGATGATTGAGTCACAGAAAAGCGAGGATGGATCGTATCCACTTACTCTTTCCGGACGTCTGAACAAGCCCCGTGTCCAAATAGGGACGTTCGACCTATTGTGATACTCACCAACATCAAAAACCTCTCCCTTTCCGAGCTCTCCGATCGGTTGAAGGCCCTTGGTTTCGAAGGGTATCGCGCCCGACAGGTGAAAAGATGGCTCTACCAGAAGGATGTGACCTTGTTTGACGAGATGACCAATCTGGGGAAGGAATACCGGCGGATTCTGGACGAACATTTCACGATTTCCTCCCTGTCGATTCAGGAAGTTCAGGAGTCATCCGATGGAACCCGAAAATATCTGATCACTTTGCCCGACGAAAAGGCAATCGAAGCCGTGATGATCCCCACCGAGTCACGGAATACATTATGCGTCTCGACACAGGTGGGGTGCGCCATGGGGTGCGGGTTTTGTTATACCGGCACGATGGGGCTTGCGCGCAATCTGACGATTTTCGAGATTCTCGATCAGGTGGCGGTCGTCCGGCGCGATTTGAAGGACAAAAAGAAACTAACCAACCTGGTTTTTATGGGAATGGGGGAGCCGCTGGTCAACACAAAGAATCTCTACCCGGCGCTTGAAATCCTCATCGATCCCGAGTGTTTTGCCTTTTCGCGCCATCACATCACCGTCTCTACCGTCGGCATTGCGCCGGAGATTGAAAAATTCGGCGACAAGACGCCGGTCAAGCTGGCGGTTTCGCTTCATGCGACCACCGACGAGGTGAGAAGCCGAATCATGCCGATCAACAAAAAGTATCCGCTCAAAAAACTGTTTGAATCACTCAAAAAGATGTCGCTCCCGAAGCGAAATCGGATCACCTTCGAGTATGTTTTGCTCCACGGTGTCAACGACTCGCTGGATGACGCCCGTCGATTGGCCAAACTATTGGCCCCGGTTCCGGCAAAAATCAATCTCATTTTGTTTAATGAGTTTCCGGGGGCCCCCTACAAACGCCCGCCGGATGAATGGGTTTTAAAGTTTCAAAAAATTCTTCTCGATAAAGGGTATGTCGCGGTCATCCGCAAGTCGCGCGGGCGCGATATCCTGGGGGCCTGCGGGCAGTTGGCCATTGAGAAAAACGCCGCTTAATATCTTCCCTGTGACACATCCGGCGGGTCGTTTACCGGGATCATCAGAAATTCCTTTTGCAGATCCTTAAGAATTTCCCGGCAGTCTTTGATAAAATCGGGGGCGATGGTGATTTGGATTTTTGATTCGGTTTCGTCAATGGTGGAAACCAGCATCATATTTTCGTAGGTTTCGAGAAGCGCCTTGATCAGACAAATGTCTTCGCGGCGGGTTTTGTAGAAGAGGTAAATCATAATGATGTAGGGGCAACCCCCCGTGGCCGTTAAACGGCCCCTCTTTATGGGGTTGCCCTGCCCGGAGGGCGGACACAGAGGTCCGCCCCTACATCATTATGTTTTATCTTTTTTACAAAGTCCGCCGTGAAGACATTTGTCTGATCAAGGCGCTTCTCGAAATATACGAGAACATGATGCTCGTTTCCACCATTGACGAAGCGGAAGCAAAGATACAGGTCTCCATCGCCCCCGATTTTTTGGATGACTGCCGGAC
>JACQOY010000234.1 GCA_016207765.1 Deltaproteobacteria bacterium
CACCAGATTTTTTTTCCGGCAAGAGGGGCGATCAAGTCGATCTCAATGTTTTTCTCCCAGTAACGGCTCGACCCCCGATAGCACTGTCTGCAAAACAGTTCCCACTGCCGGGACCGCTTCCGCAGGAAAATAACGGTGAAAATAATATTCTTGATTCTATCTCATTATCTAGATAATCTATCTATATGAGGAAGATAATAAGAAGATTATTTGAATTTAATTTGCCACGTGGCAAATCGGCGTTTTTATGGGGCCCCCGAAAGGGGGGTAAAACCTACTGGATCAGGCATCATTTGCCCAAAGCCCCGCTCCTTGATCTTTTGCAAACCGACACCTTCGCCGAATATGCCTCGCGTCCCTCCCTTTTGAGGGAAAGGCACATCAAGCATCAAGGGTTGCTGGTCATTGACGAAATCCAGAAAATCCCCGCACTCTTGGACGAGGTGCACTGGCTGATTGAAAACAGCGGGGTTGATTTTCTTCTTACCGGTTCCAGTGCCCGAAAATTAAGGCGGGGCCATGCCAATTTGCTGGGGGGGCGCGCCTGGACAAGGCAGATGAGGCCCCTGTCGTATTGTGAAGTTGAAGGTTTTGATCTGGAAGAAGTGATGATTTCCGGATTGTTGCCGCCCCATTATCTTTCAGCAAATCCCCTTGAGGAGCTGAGGGCCTATATCAACGATTACCTCAAGGAGGAAATTGCCTCCGAAGCCCTTGTCAAAAATATTCCCTCTTTCAGCGAGTTCCTGAGAGTGGCCGCATTGACCACAAGCGAACTCCTCAATTATGCCAATGTCGCCCGGGAGGCGGGTGTGGCTTCAAAAGTGGTGAGGAATTATTTCGATATTCTGGAAGACACCTATCTCGGGTTCCGCGTACCCCCCTGGAAAAAATCGAAGAACCGCCGTCTCATCGAAACCGAGAAATTTTACCTTTTCGATGTCGGTGTGGCCAATTATCTGGCAAGACGCCAGCCAAAAATCGGCACCTATGAGTTTGGGAAATCGTTCGAACACTACATCCTCATGGAGCTTAAGGCCTACCAAGCCTATAAAAAACCCGACTTGGAAATCACCTTTTGGCGGACCAGCACCAATCTGGAGGTTGATTTTATCCTTGGGGACAAGGAGCTGGTTGTTGAAGTGAAGGGAAGCGCACGGGTTCACGAAACCGATATCAAAGCGCTTCACGCCCTCAAAGAGGACGGCCCTCTCAAAAAGGTTGTTGTTGTTTGCCTGGAAAAGATACCCCGGACTCTCGAAGGGGATATCGATGTCCTGCCATGGACCCGTTTTGTCGAAGAACTCTGGGCAGGGAACCTGCTTTCTTCATGACTCACCGCGTATAGACTTTTGCCCGTTTACCCTCTATTTCCCGCCACGTTCGGATGTTTATTTTTAGTGACAGCACGCGTCATTTAATAATTTTAATTAATAATAATAATCCGCAACTTTTTTGATTTTCTGCCGAGAACTATATTGGATATGTCCCAATTTCTGCCCATTTCATTTTTTAAGCGATTTAAAGGGGTTTATAGCGCCATTTTTCTCCTTTTGGCGGTGGTCACCGTTTTTGCCTGTAGCTCCGGGAGCAATGGGCGCGGAGGGAGTGCCGGCGGCATTACCATCGGTGACGATGGCGACTTCGATCCGGTGGGGGACGAATCGCCCCTCGAACCGGGAAATGAAGCCTGTGAAAATACCGATACCGTTTCCATCTCCCCCACCAAAATCGATTTCGGCCTTAGTGAAAAAGAGGCCATGGAATGCCAGACCGTTTCGGTTACCGCCTGTCTCACCTTCTCAGCCGAGATCGACGATTCTTCCGCCCTCGATGAAAACGACTCGCCCATTTTTGTCCTTGCCAATGCCGATGGCGAAGAGGCTTCCAATCGGCTGACCAATCAGGAAGGAGGGGTGCAGGTTTGCTACAAAAGAACTTCCGAAGGGACGCACAAAGGCCAGGTCAATATTGTCGTTAGCGGCGCCAGTGCCACCTACGCCTCGGTTATCCCGCTCTCCGGCACCACAGTGGGGTATATGTTTCTGGATTATCAACCCACCGACGGCCAGCTTGTCTGGGAAAAAGCACCCGAAATCACCGCTTACGATGGAGCCAATTTTACCATCCCCTCCAGCGGCACGGTGAATATTTTGGACTTAAGTTCCATTATCACTTCCAACGAAATGACCATTGCGGTTGATGGCGGCGATTCGCAGACTCTTACCTACGGGTCAAACGGTTCCTTCTCCACGTCGATCAACATTCCCAATGCGCCGGCGGTTTATCCCGTCAGTTTCTCCGTCGAAACCGCCGAAGGGATGCTCACCAAAACGGTCGATGTCATTCGCTACACCGCCCCCAGCGGGTCCATTCAGGTGCGCGACAGTTCGGGGAGTCTGATCAGCGCGGTAGGGGAGGATGAGGCCTCCGCCACCGACTCGTCGGTCCTGATGGCGGGCATTAACGTGGAAAACCTCGATGTGTCGGGACCCAGCGTTGTCCTGTCGGATGGCACGACGGATGAAATAAATCCGGTGACCATTACCCTTCAAATCACGAAGCCCGAAGGGGAAAAGATCTATTGGAACGGAGAAAAACAGGAATGGAGCGATAGCGAGGACGACTTAAAATCATTTGATTTCTACAACAACTTCGACGACCAGTACGTAGATGCCGACAAATACGAAACCATCGAAGACTGCAAGGGGGAAATCTTTTCGGAACCCGAATTTACCTTCTGTATTCCCCTCCCCCCCACGGCCGATCTGGGCAAGGGAACCAACACCATAACCGCCAACGTTTGCAACGACTACAAGGTTAACGACGGCGATACCGGTTGTACGGAGTTTTCGGCGACCATTGTGGTGAGCAACGATGTGCCCATCATCACGATCAATACGCCTGTCGAAAATCAGGTGTACGATGAAAATTCAACGGTTACCCTGACCGGCTCCGTCCAGAATTACGAGGATAAAGCGGTGGATGAAGAAGGGAACGAAACCTGTCTGGTAAAACTCTGGCTCAACACCGCTGTGGGCCAAACAGCCGTCGACTTGTGCGATCACGACGGTTTCACCGTTGTGGCCAATGAAGATGGCGCTGAATCGGGAGGCAACCGGGGAAATATCCGAAAAGCGACCTTCAGTATCGATCTTGGTTCCCTGACTGATTCAAACGGCAACCACGCGCTGACTCTCTACACCAACCTTGTTCTCATCGAGGCGCAGAATTCCAGCGGCCATGTGGCCTACAAGGTGGTGAGCTTCCAGCGGGGGGATTTGAACGGGTCGAGCCTGGATCCTTCCTTCAGCGGGAAGAAAATGTCGCTGACGGGCGATCTGACGACGGGACAGTTGGGGGAATTATCATCTGGAGCCGTTGAACGTGCTCCATTAATGATCAATATTTCCGAAGGGACCCTGAATACCGCGCTGAATAGCGAGAAATCAACCGAAAACCTGATTCAGGTTATCGAAAAGTTCCTTAACGACAATGTTCATTTCGAAGATCTTGTTCAGGGTTATTCTGCAGATGACGATGGAGATATTCCGGGGGAAATTGAGTCGAACTCCCATTTATCAGGAGTGGCCAAAGTAATGTCCTGGATTGAAAATGGCCGGAAAAATTTTAACCCATCCGATACCGATAATGCCTGTAATTATCATACCGAAGGAACCTGTGCCTCAATTCTTTTCATTAAAAATCTCGATGATGATCGTTTGTTTGGAGACGATGTGAATGAGGAGGATTTTTGGTCGCCGGTTGTGTTTGGCAAAAGAAATGAAGATGGCAAATTGCTCGATACGCATGGAAACGTGATCCGGACAAAGGCAAATGGTTGGCCCGAGGATGATGACGATATCGACGACATTGCCCCTGATTATGATTTTAATGATATCGAGCAGGGCAAATTTACCGTGGACAAGATTGATTTTGAAAATGACGGCAAACTAACGGCCCATATTACCTTGCACGGATTCAAAGGTCATGCCATCGCCTTTGCCATGTGCGAATATGGCGCGATGAGCTTCCCTCCTTCCATTCCCATTGTATTTAACATCGACCAACTCAAAATCAGGCTCGACGATATTCAAATAAAGAAAATCCAACTCGATTCCCAGGGAAACGAATACTTTCTTGATGAAAAGGATGAACACGGAAATTCAATTCCTGAAAACCGAACCTGTACGGGTGGAAACTGCTCTAATAAATTAATCATCGATCCCGACAACATTCAGCTCGAGGGGAACTCGAACGATAGCATTTATATGAGCGCCTCTCATGATTGCGCCGATGAAAATGTTGGAGCCATCTGGAGTGACGATGCCTATTACGAACCTTTCGGATGTGATCTGCATGAGGATTTTGTCGATGCCGGGTTTGACGAATATTACTGGATGTTGCTTGAAACTCGAAATGAGCTGGATTACCTGACAATGGCTCCGGGTCCTTCACTGATTGTTCTTCTTCAGGAAGTATTGCGTAATACATTCAAAGATATGCTGGCATGCGATATCCCTGTGGATATGGTGAACCCTCTTTTTGATTCCAATGCGTTTCCCTATCACTACACACCAGAGAATCAGCGCATCAGTGATTTTACCATGGCCCTCGACAACACCGACGACGGCGCGGCGTTTGCTCTTCTGGAAGACGCCAAGAATCCCCTTTTCACCTTCACGCCGAATTTGAAAGAGGCGGACATTGTCATTCAGAACGGCGGGCTTTCCCTCAAGCTCCCCCTCTCGATGGGAGCCACGGGGGTTTCGTCGAGTCTGATTCAAAGTTTCATCAGGAATTCCTCTTCGGTCACCACGCGCAAGAACGGCTACATGTACCGCGAGTTCGATTCAGCGTCCCCCTACTCGTACCCTCCCGCGGCGGTGGAAAACACCCCATACTTGGGCCTCTCGCTGGGGATTGAGGAATTCCTCCACGCCGCCACACATGTGTTGTGGAAAAAAGGGTTTGGGAGTGTTCTCGATCTGATCGATCCCGACTTGGCCGATGACCTTGAAATGACCAACGACTGGACCGTCGGAATCGACAAAGTCACTCTGGGACGGCTTGGCATCTGCGATCAGGTGGCCATCATGAAAGCCGATCTTCCCCCGGCGCAGTTGTTCGCTTCCATCGAGGAATTTTTCTCCGGCAGTGACGCCGTCCATCTGGATATCAGTGTGGACAAAAACCAGTCCCCCACTCTGGCCATCATTCCCGTTGAAGGAAAAGCGAATACGGTTACCGTCCAATTGGGACTGACCAATGTGCAGGTCGACGTGAAAAATCTCGAGAAGACCGAAGATGACAAATACAGAATCGGTTCTTCCGTGGTCAAACTCCGGCTGGATCTCCTGCTGAGATTGGTTCTCTCCTACGATGCCGCCAGTCGCAAACTGGAGGTTTATGTCCTTCCCTTGGATGAAACCCCCATTTATATCAGCGTGATCAACCGGGGGAATATCTATGACGACAGCGCGGTTGTCCAGGCGTTGAGATACTCCATTTTGCCGTCGACATGGGCGAACTTCGAAGCGGCTTACAACCCCACAAGCACGGAAAACAGCCCTTCTCTTGCTTTTATCCTGCCCGAAAAAGTTACCGGTTTCGATAACAGCATGACAGTCACCTCCGGCAATATGGACGAGGCGGAAGGGTTTGAGGGATTGGTTATTGAAAACAACACGACAGCGTCTGCAGTGGGTGAATGCGAAGAAGGGAATGAACCGCAATACGCAAGTCGGTTCAAGTTTGGCGGTCCAATCGTTGGCCCTGTCCTTAACGGCATCAGCTGGTTCCATCCGGCAAACGGCGGTGGCGGCAATGGCGACTCGGATGGTGGATCGTCAGACGATGGAGAAGGTGGTAAAACCGGTTCGCCCATTGGTCTTAAGCCGGGTGCCGTCGAGGTGGCCCCGTTTTACGGCATGGACGATCCTTGTTGGATGTTCAACAATCCGATTACGGACAACGACATCAAGGAAATGCTTTGCGATTTCGGAATTAAGGAAATCACGCTTAAAAACGGTCCGGATCTTGAGTTCGACTATGTGAATGGTTATCTCCATCTTTCAACCGAACTGGCGGTCGAAATTTACGACTGGCTGACGGAGGAGGTGACACCGTAATGAAAGTTCAAAGTTCAAAGTTTAATACCGTTTTGAAGTCCCTGGTCTCCGGCCTCTGGTCTATAGTCTTTGGTCTATGGTCTTTGGTCTTTCTTGCGTCCGCCTGCGGTTCCCTTGTGGGAAGCGAGTCAACCAACAGTATCGGCGATTTCGAGCTCAATCCGGAGGAGAATGTGGCCGAGTTCAATTCACCGGACGGAAGCGCGGTCTATCGCTCGTTGTCGCTGGAGAACAACACCTCCGAAACCATGGCGATCATCAATGTGGTGTTCTACAACAATCTCTGCGCCGATTTTTCGCTCTACGCCATTACCTCTGCCGATGGAAACATCCTTCTCAACGGCTCCGACAAAATAGAATTGGCGGTTGCCGCCGGTGAAACCGTTTATCTCAATATCAGGTATAGCCCAAGCAGTTGCACCTATACCGGTTACGAGACGACCCTCTACGTTTATTATCAGACCGGTTCCGACACGTTCCGAACCGGCGTCATCCTGAAACCTTCCGGCGAACCGGGAGGGGCCAGCGCCTCCTTTGCCTGCAACGACACCGAAGATTTAAGCGCCAACTATACCAAGGCGAGTACGCCGGGAAGCCTGGCCGACGGCACCTATTACCTGCGGGTCGACCGGATGAGAGGGTATTTGTACGTCCCGGAGGCAAGCGGGTTGGTTGACCCCAGTCAGTTTGCCGTCGGAACGGATGTGGGAGGGCTTGACGACGATGCTTATATTCCCCCCTTTCTGGAGGTTGTTGTCTCCGGGGGAAGCCTTATGCTGAGCGAGATAACCGGCAGTGCCGATTTTTGCCTCCCCTCGCCGGAGGATAACCAGGCCTTTGGCGATGCCTACAGCAACCTGACGTCGGCGGGGGGAACCGGAACCATCGATGGGGTAAATATTCTTGTTTCAGATTTGGGGGTGACTCTCCGGGCGGAAGGGATTCCGGGCGGGCTTACGCTGGGAATTGACTCGGGCGGCATGTTCCAGATTTCCCTTGTTACCGATTTGTCGACGGGACGGGTGCCGGAAGGGGCTCCTGAGAGCGATCTCATCAATTCGGGGTTGGCCGAAGCAGGCGCTCAGGAGGATGAAGAAGGGGATGATTTTCTGCCGATCGATCAGGATTCGGACGGCAACTATTATCTGGAGGGGTCGCCGGTTGCGACAAACGGCGAAATAACGCTTGTTGGTGTCGGGGCGTTTACCAATGAGGCCGGTGATTTCATCGGCTCGACCAGCGCGCAATCGTTTGTCATCGACAACGAGGCGTATATTTTCATCCAACTGGATGTCACCGTCATGAAAAAAATTGCGGAATGATTATGTTTGAAAAAAAGACAAAAACCATTGGAGTGAATTTTTTGACCGTTGCCGCCTTTGCCCTTTTGACCGTGCATTGCGGAGGCGGTGGTTCGGGCGGCGCTGGAAATACGGTCGATCCGATCATCAGCACCGATCCAAACGGCGATCTCTCAAGTCAGGCGGTTAATACCTTTGTCGATAACGGCATTGAAATCACGATTGATCCTTCCTATGTTGATTTGGGATCGACCGGTCAGTACAACGAGTTGAAGGGGGATTTTACCCTCACCAACGGCACCTCAGAGGATAAAACGCTTGCCGTCAGTTTTTATGGAACCGGCGGGGGTTTTCGTCTGGTGAACGATGATGATTCGCAGTCGGCCTCCGAGCCCGGTTTTATCCTGACTGCCGGCGCCTCCAGGAGTTTTACGGTAAAATTCGATGCCAGCACGCTGGGCGCCCACAACGGCTATGTGGAAATTACGGCCAGGGAGGTTTCCGGTTATATCCACTTTCCTTTCCGGGCAAAGGTGACCGGGCCTTCCGATTTCAGGATTCTTTCTTCCTCTTACATGTGCAGTAACGAGGACGCCCCGGATCTGACAGAACTCGATTTCATGCGTGTTGCCTCGGGCAAAATGGCCGACCGCAGTTTCAAAATCTGCAACATCGGAAGCGAATCGATCCGGATCAACTCCATTCAACTCGAAACCTCCACCTCGGGCGCAACATCGGAAGTTTTCTCGCTCGATCCGTTCGAGGAATTCCTCTGGGATGTCGAAGAAACGATGAACAGCGCCTATTCCGGCTATTTCAATCCGCCCCAGACCGAATCGTTTACGGAACCCCAATATATCACTTACGACGGAGCGGTCGTCGATGCCACCACGGCATTTACCGTCACCGAGCGGAGTTCCGATCGGTCCCCCGACGGCATTGTCATCGCCTCCGGTTCGTATGCGGTGATCGATGTGGAATTTGAGCCCACGCTGAATATCGAGGCCCCCGAGGGTCAGCTCTACGAGCCGATCGCCTATTCAGCCAACATGGCGGTGGATACCTCCCTGGGGGAGGTGAATGTGGATCTGTTGGGGGCTACCGGCGGAAAAGAACCGGTTCTCAAGGTTACTTATACCACGGATGAATCGGATGCCTGCCTGGCGGACGAAACCACCGAGTGCGCCCAGCTTCTGGACATCGATTCGCAAAATTCCTCCATTTCGTTCGGCACCGTTTCAATTTTTGAAGACTGGATTCCCGAAGCGTTCAATGAGGTTGTCCTTAAACTGCAAAACACGGGGAGCGGGAGCAAATCGTTGCAACTTTGGGCCGATGCAATTGATGCCGGTTATTTTACCTTTGTCGACCAATCGGACGATGGAGGTTATATCGCCGAATTTCCGCACACAATCACCACGGGTCACTCGGCCCTGCTCAAACTCCGGTATGCCCCAACCCCCTCCGATGGCACGGCACAGGACTTCTACGACATGGGTCAACTGGTTTTAAAACACACAGCCGGAAACGGCCCGACTCATGGAGTTACGCTGGTGGGGGAGCAGGAGAGCGCCTATGCCGTCAGGATTTTCGATGAAAACAACGCCAAACTTAAAAAAGAATACGATTCACCCAAAAGTTTGTGCAATTTTCTAATCGATGAAAATACGGATACCAATGGAGACGGTGCGGATGGCAATACAACAAAAAAATTCACTATCACAAATTACTCGCCCAACTACACCCTGAAAAGCACCATAACGACCGGCGGCTTGTATGATGTCGAAGATGGAAGCGTTGGCAACTTTACAGTAGACCAAAGCACCATTTCAACAGTGCCAAGCTCGTCGTCCGAGTTTACCGTAACTTTTTTTGTAGACAACACCGTTGTGGCGGGCACCGAGGTGCACGGGACCCTCACCATTCAAAACGATTATCCGGATGCCAGTGAAGATTTAATCGACCCGACCTATGCGGTTTACTTCAAGGCAACAGCCGCAGAGAGCGGTTTGTGCACCGGCGTTACCGGTGAACCGCTGAATGGGAGCATCACACTCCTGGTCGACCGCATTACCATGATTTTGGACGGCGTGGAGACGGCGCGTAACCCTTCATCCTACAGGCTTCATATCCCTGTTGAATTGGACAAGACAAACAACGTGGCGCGGATGGGCGGGGCCGCCTACGATCCGGTTACGAGCGACCCCAATGCCATTGATGTATTTCGGATCTATAACCACCAAATGGGCAACGTGAACAAGTGCTATGCGCTCCCCACAACCCCCTATTATAGCGAGGCCAAGGAGGGGAGCTGGACCGACCCGGAAACTCAATGCCCTTCCACCGGGACTGCCTTCACCTTTACCGGTTCGGAGACATGCATCCCCCCCAATAAGCCGGAAGAGGTCACGGTAGACGGTGTAAAATACTACGTTTTCTACCATGAATTCGTGAAGTTTACCCCCGGAACCTGCGCTGTTGAATTGGAAGGAAAGATTGCCACGTTTTATTTCAAGGAAGGGCAGACAATTGAAGAGGTCTTCCAGGAGATGGAAGATAATGTGGGGCTTCTCCGTGATGATACTCCGGTGAACAGGCACAAGTATCAGGACTTCTTAAAGATGTTCCAGTTTGATTCTTTCATCAAATTTTCCCAGGGCTACAATCTTGGAAGTTGTGTCCATTCGGCGGGAGAGACATTGGATGGAGACACCCAGTCGGAGGATATCCGAACCTGTTGGGAAACGTTCATGGATGACACCAGCCTGCGGCGCTACCAGGGGATGATCGAAGAGTGCACCTATTTCCTTTTTGATGTGGAAGAAGGGTGTTTTCCTGACAATATGCCGGGGGTGGGAGACAAGGATCCCGCCACCGTTTGCAAGGATGAGAATAGCGGCTCTGACTGGAATGATCCCGATACCTGGGTTGGATTGGGGGAGTATGAACCTTCTGTGGACCCTCAAACCGGAGAAGAAAGCGACACCAAGTGGGATATTACGATGAGGAATATTCATCTCCAGGGTTCTTTTGTGTTTAACGCCCTGAATGGTCTTTTTGACAACCCGGCCAAACTTCTTTTTGCCGATCTTTATGCAACGCTTACCACCAAGGCGATTGGTCATGAGCATGAAAATTGGCAGGATCTTATCGCCGTTCAAAATCAGGACGATTTTTCGGAGGATGATGTCTACCAAAGTATCGACGATGCCAAGTTTAACTGGCTGGAGGACGGCGCCAATTCAGAATTTACCGCGGGGACTGAAAACGATGTCGATTGCTTTGTGGATGGCGATTACGACCAGCCGAAACTGGTCCCCTCCTATCTGGGGCCTTTTTCGGTTACCAATGCCTGCCGGGGAAATTTCATGGTCACCGATGTAAGAGGGAAGGATGAGGTCATCCCCGCCGGTGAACCGGTAAATTTCAGCGACAACAATCTTTTTCTTCTGGTTGCCCTGGGGGCTTTCCACGGAAAGCCCGGTTTGGCCCCCAGCTTTGCGCAGGAAAGAGGGGACGGGTCGGGCAAGCCCCTTGTCTTTTCGATTCATGGTTGCTTAAAGGATGGCGAGGATATTGCGGAGGATGCGGGGTGTTATGAGGGGCATATCGACAGCGATTCGGATCTTCCCGACTTGCTTCGGGATTACAAGGAACACGGAATATTGTCGGACGAAGACTACCAAAACGCCATCAGCTCCGAGGTGGAGGATCAGCAAAACAGCGACACATGGATCGACTATATCATCTTTGACGAAGACCGAAACCGCTATACCGATTACTACAATTCTCCCGACAACTATTACATTCCAGGTATGGTAAATAACTTCTCGGGAGGATTTTGTCCGTTGTTGAATTAATTTAGGTCGTTAGCTTCCGGATAAAGTAATATCCAATTTAAAAAAGTATTTTCTGTTTTTTACGCACTGCGGCTTGACGGGGTCTTTTGATTGTCGGTAGAAAAGGATTGGCAATCTAAAAGGGGATAAAAGAGGAGGGCTTATGGGGATTGAAGCGATTGGGATTAAAGGAGAGTTGCAGACCTGCCAAATAACCGATTCCGATTTTTGGCTTGCTGAAGAAAACAACAACAAACCCGATAGAACATACTGGGATTATTTTGTCGATCCGAAAATTTCCTGGTACGAACGTGCCGTCGCCGGCGCCGCTTTGCCGGTGGCAGGCCTACTTTCTCTTGCCGGTTGTGGTAAATGTGCCGATCGCGATGGTGATGGTTATGTGAATGAGGCGTGCTTGGGGGATGGAATAGGTGATTGTGACGATAAAAATAATTTGGTTAATCCGGGCATAGATGAGAATCAATATAATGATATTGACGATGATTGCGACGGAATGATTGACTAAGATGAAAGCAGTAACCAAACTGAGGATG